>DATECI010000166.1:0-2529 GCA_035286985.1 Gemmatimonadales bacterium | reverse complement strand
AAGCGGGCTGTCCGGCGGCGAGTTGCTGCTGCTCGGCGGCGTTGAAACTCCCCGCGCGGGGCTCCGCGTAAAGACAGCCACTAGCCGATAGCCGATAGCTGTTAGCCGATAGCCGGAGAATCCCATGGCACTGGTCGAAATCCGTGACGTGTACAAGTCCTTCCAGCGGGGCTCGGAACGCATCGAGATCTTCACCGACCTCACCCTGGACGTGCCGGAAGGATCCTTCTCCGCCCTGATGGGTCCCTCGGGATCGGGTAAGACCACCCTGCTCAACATGATCGCCGGGCTGGACCGGCCGACCAGCGGGACCATCACGGTGGCGGGTGCGCCGGTGAGCACCTTGAGCCCGGGCAAGCTGGCGCCGTGGCGGGCCCGGCACATCGGGTTCGTCTTCCAGCAGCTCAACTTATTACCGGTTCTCACCGCCTACCAGAACGTGGAGCTGCCGCTGCTCCTGACCCGCCTGTCCAGAAGGGAGCGGGACGAGCGGGTCCGGCTTGCGCTCAGCGTCGTGGGGCTGGAGCACCGGATGAAGCATTATCCGCGACAGCTCTCGGGGGGGGAGGAGCAGCGCACCGCGGTCGCCCGGGCCATCGTCGCCGACCCCACCCTGGTGCTGTTGGACGAGCCGACCGGCCAGCTCGATGCGAAGAGCTCACAGGAGCTCCTGGTCCTGCTCCGGAGGCTCAATAGCGAGTTCGGCAAGACCATTCTCCTGGTAACCCATGATGCCCACGCCGCCGCCACGGCGTCCACGGTATGGCACCTCGAAAAGGGGGTACTGGTGGAGCGGCAGGGAGCGGCTGCATGAAATACTTCCGGATGGTGCTGGCCAATCTGGGGCGGCACAAGTGGCGCACCTTCCTCACCACCGCCGGCATAACCCTGGCGCTCTTTCTGTTCGCCTCGCTCCGCACCGTGGTCACGACGATTGACGCCACGGCGCAATGGGGCGGAGCTCGGCGGCTGGTTACCCTCAATGCCACCGGGCTGGTCTTTCCCCTACCGCTGAGCTATGCCCAGCGGCTGCGCGCGGTATCGGGCGTCACTGGGGTCACCTGGGCCAACTGGTTCGGGGGGCGCTACGGCGACAACAAGCGGTTCTTCGGGCAGTTCGCTGTGGACGCCGAGTCCTACATTGCCATGTACCCGGAGATGCAGATCCCGCCCGACCAGTGGAAGACATTTCTCGAGGACCGGTCAGGAGCGATCATTGGCCGGCGGCTGCTCGACGTCTTCGGATGGCGGGTCGGGCAGAACGTGACCATCCAAGGCACCATCTTCCCGGGCGACTGGACCTTCACGATCCGCGGAGTGTACACCCCGACCGACAAGGTCCTCAACGACGACATGATGTTCTTCCGGCACGACTACTTCGACGAGCGGATCGGGCGGGCGGGGATCGCGGGCTGGTACGTGGTCCAGATCGACGATCCCAACAACGCGGGGCGGATCGCCAAGGCCATCGACGACCTGTTCCGGAACTCCAGCTCCCCGACCAAGACCGGAACCGAACAGGCGTTCAACGCGAGCTTCGCCACCATGTGGGGGAACGTGAGCCTCCTCATGGGGACGATTGGGCTCGCGGTGGTGTTTGCCATCCTGATGGTGACGGCCAACGCGATGATGATGAGCTCGCGGGAGCGGACCCGTGAGGTGGCGGTGCTCAAGACCATCGGCTTTCCGGATCGGGTACTCTTCGGCCTGGTAATGGCCGAGGCGGCGGTGATCACGCTGGTGGGCGCCGCCGTGGGGCTGGCCGCGGCGAAGCTGCTCTACCGGGCCACCAATTTCAACGCCGCGGGATTCCTCCCGGGCTTCGATGTCACCACCGCCACGCTGCTCCTGGGCGCGGGGATCGCCCTGGTGCTCATGCTGGCGAGTGGCTTGGTACCGGCGATCCGGGCGGCGCGACTCCCGATCGTCGTGGCGATCCGGAGGGTCGAATGAAGATCCCGCTCGTCTACAACGCCCGCAGCGTGCTGCAGCGGCCCCTCAGTACCGCCTTCACCGCCCTCGGCATCGGCCTGGTGGTGGCGGTGTTCATCGGGATGCTGGCGCTGGCCACCGGCTTCCGGACCGCGCTCATCCGCACCGGATCGGACCGCAATGTAGCCGTGCTTCGACGGGGCGCCGACAGCGAGCTTTCCAGCGGGATCGGCCGGGAAGACGCCAGCATCATCGCCGCGTCGCCCCATGTCGCGGCCGGCGCGGACGGACGGCCCCTGGTGAGTCCCGAAGTCTATGTACTGGTCCCGCTTCAGCGGCCGGGAGCGGACACCAACGCGGTGGGCAACGTGGTGGTGCGAGGGGTCAGCCCCGCCGCGTGGGAAGTTCGCCACAACATTCGGGTGAGCGAGGGGAGGCGTCCCGAGACGGGCCGAGCCGAGATCTGCATCGGCGAGAAGATTGCGGGCCGGTTCGTCAACACTGAGGTCGGCGGGACCCTGCGGTTCGCGGGACGGGACTGGAGCGTCGTCTGTCATTTCACCGCAGCGGGCTCGGCGTTCGAGTCGGAAATCTGGG
>DATECI010000165.1:0-4457 GCA_035286985.1 Gemmatimonadales bacterium | reverse complement strand
CGACCGGCGTGCCGGATCGGAGCCGCGATGGCCGAGAGATACTTCGCCCGCCGCAGCGTCTCTTCGAGCCGGTAGAGGTCATCCTGCTGGAGCACCTGAGCGGGGACCGGTACTTCCACCCGGTCTGCCGCGAGGGCCTCGGGTCCGAGCAGCACCACTCCCCCCGTGGCCGGGAAGAGCCACAAGGCGAACAGGTCGTGGGGAACCTCAACCGCAACCGCCGGCCCGAGGGCCAGATGCCAGGTCTCGATCGCGATCGGATCAGGGCACCCGCCTTCGGTGCGCAGGAGTGGAACCAGGAATTCACCGGCCATGGTGGCTTGGGCAGCAGGAGGCATGCCTGCGGGAGGGTACTGTCCAAATCGTTATTTGGCAAGTAGTTGGCGAGTGGCTATCAGCTATCAGCTATCGGCTATTGGCTGAACCTTGCATCAATTCCGATTGGTCAGCGGGGCACCCACTCCGATAGCCTAGCCGATAGCCGATAGCCGATAGCCGATAGCCGCTCTTAGGCCGCCTGGGCCCGGATCGTGTCCGCCCCGATCCAGCGTACCGCCAGGAGTACGATCAGGGCGCCGGCCAGGGAGGCAACCGGCAGGAGCAGAATCGCCCGTTGCAAGCCGAAGCTGTCGGAGAGGGCGCCGACCAGCGGGAATGCGATGGCGTCGCCGGCCAGGTGGATGAACATCAGAAAGGCGCCCACGACGGTGGTGGCGATCCGGGACGGAGTGACGTCGAAAATGACCGCGGTAAGGGGTCCGTTGTACCAGGTGAGAAAGAAGAACGCGGCGCTGAAGACCGGGACAAACCAGGTCATGTCCCGGATGAAGAGCAGCCAGATGGCGAGGGGGACCCCGATAATGAAGCCTAACCCGGAAGCAAGGAGCCTGCCGCTCTGCCATCGAACCCGTAACGCGTCGGCGACAAAGCCGCCCGCCACTGTCCCAGCGGTTCCCGCGATCAGGCCGTAGGAGCCGAGCAGCAGGGTGGACTGGGCAATCGAGAGCCCTCGCTCCCGGGCCAGAAACGTGGGAGCCCAGCCTACCAGCCCGTTCATCCCGAAGGAGATCAGCGCCCCACCCACGAAAACGACAACCAGGGTCGGCGTCGCCAGGATTCGGCGCGCCGTGCCCTCCAGCTCGCGCATCGTTGCGAACAGAGCGTCGGGGCCCTGCCGGGACGGGGGGGTGGGCCGGGTAGGGTCCTTGAGCCGAACCACCAACGCCGCGATCAGAAAGCCCGGCAGACCCAGGGTAAAGAACGCCACCCGCCAGCCGTAGTGGTGCGCGAGCTGGCCGGCCACCAAGATCCCGAGCACACCTCCCACCGCCAGGCCGGCCATGAAGAGCCCCATGGCTACCGAGCGGCGCCGCCCCGGGAAATGATCGGCGACCAGCGAAGCCCCTGCAGTGGCCGCCGCAGCTCCGCCCAGGCCGATCACCGCCCGCGCGAAAAGCAGGGAGCCGAATCCCTCCACTAATCCCGACAGGCTGGTGGCCACGCTCCAAAGGATCACTCCTGCCGCAATGACCACCCGGCGGGAGCCCAAATCACCGGCGATGCCGGCCGGCACCGAGGCGAGTGAGAAGACCAGGACGTAGGCCGAGCCGAGCCAGCCGAGGTGGGCATCGGTCAGGCTGAGATCGCGCTTGATCGGCTCGAAGAGCGCGAAGATCGCGTTCCGCTCCAGGTAATTGACCAGATTGGTGACCGTAAGCAGCGCCAGCGCGTAATAGGCGTAGGGACGGCTGATGCCGGGGGCGGCAACGCTGTCGGGCGGGGGGGGCTCCGGCATGGGGCACGAATATAGCCGCTATCGGCTATCAGCTACTCCGGGGCTTGCTATCATTCCCTTACTGGCGCAAACCGATAGCCGATAGCTGATAGCCGCCCCTATGCCCTCCCCCTGGCTTTCGTTGACCCTCCGCCTCACCGCCCGCGCTGCGGTCAACCCGCGCCTGGCGCTCGACCTCCTGCGCATGACCTGGGCCTTTCGCCGCCGCGACTGGTGGCGCAAGCCGCCGTTCCTTCCGCTGCCTGATCGCGAGTACCTCGGCTGGCGCATGTACACCGCCTACGGCGACGAGAACGCGGTTCCTCCGGTGCAGGATGTGATCGGGTTCGCCCGGTGGCGACGGGAGACCATGCGGCTGTGAGCCTGCCCCACCAGCCCCACGTCGTGATTGTCGGAGCCGGCTTTGCCGGGCTCACCCTTGCCCGCGAGCTGGGGGCGCCGGTGCGGGTGACGATCGTCGATCGCGCCAACCACCACCTCTTCCAGCCGCTGCTTTACCAGGTCGCCACGGCCGCCCTGTCCGCTCCCGACATCTCCTACCCGATCCGCTCGATTCTTCGCGGCCGCCGGCACACCGAAGTCCTCCTCGGCAACGTGGTCCAGATCGATCTGGCCGCTCGCGAGATCGGCCTCGCGGACGGCGCTCGGCTCGACTACGACTTTCTGATCCTCGCCCCGGGAACCCGGCATTCCTACTTCAGCCATCCGGAGTGGGAAGCGTTTGCTCCGGGGCTCAAGACCCTCGAGGACGCGGGCGAGATCCGGCGCCGGATTCTGCTCGCCTTCGAGCGAGCCGAGCGGGGGCCCGATCCGGTGGTGCGGCGCCAGCAACTCACGTTCGTGGTGGTGGGTGGTGGACCAACCGGGGTCGAGCTCGCCGGCGCGATTGCGGAGGTGGCCCGCTTTGCGCTGCGGCGCGATTTCCGGCGGATCGACCCCCGCGATGCCACGATCCTCTTGTTGGAAGCCGGCCCCCGTATCCTCCCGAGCTATCCCGCCCGGCTTTCCGATCGCGCGCTGGATCAGCTCCGCCGGCTCGGGGTCGAGGTGCGAACCGGCGCCCTGGTAACGGCCATCGAGCCGGAGTTGGTCCGGGTGGCCGAGGTGGAAATCCCGACCACTACGGTGATTTGGGCCGCGGGCAATGCGGCGAGCCCCTTGCTCCGCAATCTCGGCGTTTTGCTCGATCAGCAGGGCAGGGCCCTGGTCGAGCCGGATTGCAGCATCCCGGGGCATTCCGAAGTGTTCGTGCTGGGTGACGCGGCCGCCTTCACCCACCAACCGGGATTCGAGTTGCTCCCGGGCGTGAGCCCCGTAGCGATTCAAATGGGCCGATTCGTTGCCCGGGCCATCGGCGCGGATCTGACCGGCCGGCGCCGGGGCCGGTTCCGCTACTGGAACAGGGGCCAGCTCGCGGTGATCGGCCGCGGTCATGCCGTCGCGGATCTGGGGCGAATTCGGGTGGGGGGATTTCCGGCGTGGCTTCTCTGGGTTTTCGTGCACATCTTCTTCCTCATCGGATTCCGGAGCCGGGTACTGGTGATGTTCGAATGGGCTTGGTCGTACCTCACGTTTCAGCGGGGAGCGCGGGTGATCACCGGCGAGTGGAGCCCGCTGCCGGTCGAACGGCCGGCCGCTCCAACCAGGGGACGGTAGGGGACAGAATGAAAGCGGACCAGGGGACCGCTGCGCCGACAACCGAGGCGCTGGCAGCGTGGGCCCGCGAGCTCGGCTTCGGGGCCTGCGGAGTAGCCTCGCTCGAGCAGAGCCGGTATGGCGATGCGCTCGACCAGTGGCTCCAGGCGGGTTACGCCGGGACCATGCGCTACCTCCATCGCCAGGCGCACCGCAGGAAGGAGCCGGCGAGCATCGTACCTGGAGCCCGAGTTGCGGTGGTGGTCCTGGAGAACTATCTGCCGGCGGAGAGGTTGCCGGGAACGGGTGGCCGGGGGCAGGGGGGTTCGGTCAAGGTCGCCAAGTACGGCCGCGGCACAGACTACCACCGGGCCCTGAAGGCCCGGCTTGAATTGCTGGCGGCCTGGTTGTGCGAGCAGGGTGCGACTATCGCCCACCCGTGGACCGACTCTGGCCCGGTGCCCGAGCGAGAGCTGGCCCAGCGGGCCGGGCTTGGCTGGATCGGGAAGAACACCATGCTCATCCGGCCGGGGTCTGGATCGTTCTGTTTCATCGGGACCGTCTTTACCGATCTGCCGCTCGAGCCATCGCCGGCCGCAGATCTCGACCGGTGCGGCAGCTGCACTCGCTGTCTCGATGCCTGCCCGACCGAGGCCTTCGTCGAGGCCCGGGTGCTGGATGCGACGCGGTGCATCTCCTACCTCACGATCGAATCCGGGCTCCCGATTCCGGATTCGCTGGCGGACCGCCTGGAAGGGTGGGCCTTCGGTTGCGACATCTGCAACGATATATGCCCGTGGAACGTGCGGTTCGCCGAGCCGAGCGGGAGGCCGGAGTATCAGGATCGCGGGGCGATTGGGAGCGACGATCCTGACTTCTTCGAGCAGATGACGCCGGCGGAATTCGCGGCCCGCTTCGGCGACACGCCCCTGGAGCGGTCCGGGCTCCCAGGCATGCGGCGGAATTGGCGGGCGGCATTTCGGAGCCGGCGTTCGGGTCACCGCTGGGCCGGGGGCGCCCGGGCGTG
>DATECI010000164.1:0-3068 GCA_035286985.1 Gemmatimonadales bacterium | reverse complement strand
TCTTATGTCCATCATCGTGATCGCGGGCTCGGGGTTATTGGAGGCGCGTCACCTGGCCGTGGGAACCCAGACGATCACCCCGGGGCTGGTGACCGCCTTCCTCGCGGCCCTCGTCGCGGGAATCGTGGCAATCCGGGTTCTGGTGCTGCTGCTGCGGCGGGGGAAATTCCACTACTTCGCCCCCTACTGCGCAGCGCTCGGGATCCTGGGTTTGGTATGGTTCGGGTGGTTGGGCTAGTCGCTAATAACCAATACCCATGCCTTCCCCGCTCACTTGGTTCGACCACCTCCCCTCGACTCAAGACGAAGCCCATCGGCTGGCCGCGACCGGCGCGGTGCCCGGCACCGCGGTCGCCGCGCGGATCCAGACCGCCGGCCGCGGTACCCGGGGGAGAGCCTGGGTCTCGGGAGCCGGCGGCCTCTGGCTCAGTGTGGTCTGCCGCCCGGAGCAGGGAGAGAGCACCGCGGTCGAAGTGGTGGGACTCCGGGTCGGGCTCGCCCTCGCGGACTATCTCGACACCCTCCTCCCCCCTCCCTCGTCCCTCACCCTCAAATGGCCCAACGACCTGATGCTGGGAGAAGGCAAACTGGGCGGCGTGCTGGCCGAGGCCAGATGGCAGGGTGACCGACTGGGCTGGATCGTCATGGGAATCGGCCTCAACCTCCACAACGAGCTGCCGACCGGAACCGAACGCCGCGCGGTGCGGCTGCTCGATGCCGGCGTCTCGGCGACGGCTCGGGCGCTCGCGGCGCCGGTTACGGCGGTGGTGGCAAACGCCGCCCGGACCGCGGTGCCGCTCACCGAGGCGGAGATTGCGGCCTTCCACGCCCGAGACTGGCTGCGGGACCGGGAGCTCCGGCTGCCCCGGGTCGGAACCGCCTGCGGGATCGGCCCAACCGGCCGGCTCCGGGTTAGGCGGGGCGATGGCATCGTGGTCGAGGTGGACGGAACCGTCGAGCTCTCGAAGTCCCCGTGACGGGCCTCCGTGCGCTGGGGTATCGCCTCTTTGGTCGCGGATTCGATTACCTGCTGCACCTGCGTCCTGCCGAATGGCCCATCCTCACGATGCATTTCCTGACGGGTACCGCCCTGAGCATCGGGGTGGTGGGCCTGGCCGGCACGCCGCACCGCGGAGCCATCATCCTCGGCACGATCGCCTTCGTGATAGGACTCAATGGCGGCACCCTGGCGCTCAACTCGGCGTTCGATCGCGACACCGGCGACGTCGCCTACCTGCGCCGGCCGCCCCCGCCGCCCCCCGGGCTGGCCGGATTTGGCGTTGCCCTGATGGTCGCCGGCCTGCTCGCGGCCTTGGTGCTTCCCCGGCCGTTCCTGGTGGCCTACGCGATCTGCTTTCTGCTCTCGATCCTGTATTCGGTTCCCCCGATCCGGCTCAAGGCAGTGGCCGGGTTCGACTGGGCGGTCAACCTGGTGGGGTTCGGATTCCTGACTCCCTATGCCGGTTGGGCCCTGACCGCGCGGGAGCTTTCCCTTCCGGGCGGAATCGTCCTCCTCTCGTTTGCGGCGCTCTTCGGCGCGCTCTATCCCCTGACCCAGCTCTATCAGCTCGAGGAAGATCGCCGCCGGGGCGATCGGACCCTCGCGGTCTCGCTCGGCATAACCCGCGCGCTCGGCCTTGCCCTGCTCCTGGCCGGCGTCGCCTTCCTCGGATTTGCCGCTGCCGCCAACGGGTCCGGATGGGCTCAGGGAGGGTCACGCCGGGCCGGGCTCGCCGCCGCAGCGCTCGCCTGGGGAGCGGTCCTCCTGCCCTGGTGGCTGGGACGGGCCCGGCTCGATTCCGCCGGGCATCAGCGCCGCATGCACTGGGCACTTTTGGCCTGGGCGGTGACCGATCTGGCCGTGCTCTGGGCCTGGGCCCGTTGAGCGCGGGTGGTTATTAATTTCCGCCCCATGACCTCGACCCTCTCGGTGGGCGCCCGGTACGACCACACCGCATTACCCCACATTGTCCGATCGGGCATTGCGCTCGGCTTGCTGCAATCCGCCCTGGTGGCCCTCTTCGGCCTCCTCCAGGTCCGGCTCGACGGACTGCTCGAGCTCGTGATCTGCGGTCCGATCCTGCTCGTTGGAATCGGACTCACCATCGCGCTGCCGGGCCGGTGGACCCGGGCCCGCACCATCGAGGGGATCGCGGGCGCTGCTGGGATCGGCTTCGCGGCGGCCATCACTTTTCTCGTGGTGGACGTGGTGCTCTTCCAACCGCTCGGCCTCTACACCAATCGGTGGCTCGAGATCGGGGGGTGGGCCAACTGGTGGTACCACCCGGTGTGGTGGATGGTCGGGACGTATCTCACGCTCATGGGCGCGTGGGTCCAGGCCAATCAGACGAACAAGACCGGCCAGCCGAGCCAGGCCACGCTGGTGCTCGGCAGCTTCGTGCTCGCGCTTCTCCTCCTGGGAATCGCCATTCTCATCGGCTTTCCGGGCGCGCGCTGGGGACTCGGCGGGTTTGCCGTCGCCAATCTCCCGGCGCTCGCGCTGCTTGCCATCATCACCGGGCTGGGCGCGAGGAGGCGCTGAGGCGTGGCAGCGCGCCGCCGGCTGGTTCGGCTGCTCGGGTGGCTGCTCACACCGCTGGTCGCGCTCGCCGCCTCATTCCTGGGGGCGTGGATCGGCGCGAGCGTGGGCGAGGGCCTGGCGAGTTCGACTACCGCCGCCTGGGTGATGCTCGGGGTTGGCGCGGCGGCGGGAATCGTGGCGGCGTGGGCCTGGCTGCGGCTGGTACGGCGATCACCCCGGCTCCAGCAAACCCTCGCGGTGGCTCCCGATGGAACGCCCCTTGCGGCGATCGAGGGCGAGTCACCGGAAAAACCCTCATGAGCTTCGCTGGGCCCGGCGTCGCCGCAACCCTTTCGGTCATCCTGGTCGGGTGTATCGCGCGAGGGGAGCCCGACCCGGGGAGACTTCCGGAAGCCGAGGCAGGAGCGCCGGAGCTGAGCGATTCCCTGGTCCTGACTGCTCCGGACGGCACCACGATCTGGCTCACCGAGGGCCGGGCCAGCACCGACTCGACGGGAACGGCCTGCGTGGAGCGGAGCATCGAGAT
>DATECI010000163.1:0-3297 GCA_035286985.1 Gemmatimonadales bacterium | reverse complement strand
CCGGGGCCCTCGCCCTCGCGCCCGATGGTGCGAATGAACCGACCATCGGCGGCAAAGACCTTGATCACGGCGGGCTTCGCATCCACGACATAGATCCGCCCCAGGCCGTCCACCGCCAGCGAGCGGGGCTCTCCCAACTCGGACGGGGTTCCGTCTTGGCCCTGGAAGCGGTGCTCCTCCACCAGGCTCATAGCGGACGACTCGGTCCAGGCCGTGGGCCCGTCGCTGGTGACCCGGATGATGCCGCCGGGGAGAGTGTCCACCCGGGCCCGGGCAAGATTCCCGGACTCGGCTCCCCCGCAGGCGGCGAGGAGCAAGGCGAGGGAACCGGCATGGGTGAGTTTCATCTTCCAGCGATCCGGTAGCGTACCACATACTGCTCGTCGTCCTCACCGCGCTGGATCGCCCACACCTGGTTCCCCTTCGCTTCGGAGAAGGTGGTACGCGGCGGCAACTTCAGCTGGCCTAGGTACTTCCCGTCGCTCTGAAAAACGTCCCATATCACCTTTCCGCGCCAGCGGATCGGCGGACCCGGCGAGGGCTCCCCTTGGTGCGGCACCGGCGCGGGCGGATCGAACGGCTCGCCCATGGTGTAGAGCCGGACCCAGATTCTCCCGTCGAGGTCGCTGTGCAGCTCGAAAAAGTATGGTTTGACGGTGGGAACCCGAGACGGCGGAGCAGAAGTCCTGGCCATGGGGTTGCGGCTCCGAGCCTCCAAGACTTCCTGGTAGTTGGCCCGCTCCGCCGCAGCGAGCGCGACGCGCGGTGCTGCGCGCTCGATCCGCACCGCGCCCCGCCCGCGCGCGGTCACCGTAATCCTATAGACCCCACCGAAACCGGTGACCGCTCCCCCCGCGCGGGTCAGGAGCCAGTACTTCTGCGGGCTGAAGAAGCTGCCACTGGGGTCCACTTCGCCTTCGAGGGGGGGCCGCGTGAGCGTGTCCCTGATAACACCGGTCGGGTCGAGCCGCACGAGGCCGATCTTCCACTCCTTCCCCGGTTCCGTTGGCCCGGTCAGCACCTTCAAGTAGGTGTGGCCCGAGGTATCTACCTGGATCGCTTGACCGGTATAGAGCCGAGAAGCGGACGGCACCAGCCAGCTCGGCAGCACGGTGCCATCCTGCTTCCAGCGATTGATTCGCGCGTTCTGCGGATCATACATCAAGAGCACTTCCTGGCGATCCACCGCGAGCCCGAGGGTCTGGTTGCGATACTCACCCGGTCCCGCTCCCTCGCGCCCCAGGGTGCGGAGGTGTCTTCCGTCCGCGGTGAACAACCGGAGCGCGGGAACGGTCTGATCGAAGACCGCAAGGACGCCATCGGGAAAGAGGGCAAAGCCGGTGATAATGCCGAACGCGTCGGGACCATCCCCGTCCCGGGTCCCGATCCGCAGCTCCTCCACGAGGTGAACTTGCTCGCCCCATACGCTTCCGCTCTGGGTGCGGACGATCGTGGTGTCGCCCCGCTTCGCGGTCGTGGCCTTCCAGGGGCCGGTTGGGCGGGTTTGCTGAGCCGATGAGGGAGCCGCGACCAGCAAGGCGCCAATCAGATAAATGAGCGGGCGCATCATTCCCATCGGAACCCGAGCTTGGGCATAGATCCTCCAGGTGGCGAGAGCGCGTCCCAGGAATGCACGTACGGTGGAACCCGCTCCTGACCCCGGGATGGAGAAAGGATGACAGTCGTCTAACGGGCGGGTTACAATCGGGCCGTTCCCAGTACGGCCAGCACCTCGCCTCCCTGGTCCGTGTACCCGTCGAAGTTCCGCCAGGACCCCGATTCGGGCCGCGCCATCCGGATGTTCCAGCGCTGCACGATCCAGCCTCCGGAGCCGAGCCGGGCGAAGTCGGCCCGGCCCCCGATCCCGGGGGCGCGGGCTTCCTCTGGGGCGTTGATCCAGGTGTATTCGACCGACCGCAGCCCGCCGCGCACCGGGTCCACCCATAACACGCCGGTCACGTCCGGCCGGTCGGTGCCGGGAAGCGGGGTGAATGCCAGGCCAGCGAGCCCCGCCGTGGCACCCTCGCCCTCGATCCGCCGGAAGCAGTGCCTGCGGAGAAACCGCTCGGAGAGGAGCAGCCCCGCGTCGGGACCGTAATACACTGTGGACCAGCCTTGGCGCTGGATGTACCCCACCCGCTCGAGATTGCCGGGAGCCGGCTTCTCGAACGGCTTCCGGGTCCGGATGACCGAAGTGTCGCTGTACTCGTAGCGGAGCCGAAAGGCGAAGTCGAGGGTGCGCCGCCATTCCCGCACCAGGAGGTTTGGGGGAGCGGAATCCTTTGCCGTGGCCGATTCGAGCGTCTCCTGGGCGGCAACCCACAGGTTCGCGGTTTCCTTGGCGCTCTCCGGGTGGATCTGGCAAGGGGTCTTGCCCTTCACGCGGAGATTTGGCAGCCGCTCCTGCGCAAAGACCGAAACCGGTTGCGCCAGGAGCAGAAGCGCCGCTATGGTCGCGGCTACCTGTTCACTGTTCACTGTTCACTGTTCACGCTTCACCGTTTCAGCTCCGCCTCGGCCGCGATGTAGCCGAACGCGGCCCATTGGGGCGAAGCCACGATCTTCCGAAAAATCGCCATCGCAACCTCGGTCCGGCCGTTGTACAGGTGCCAGTTGCCGAGGCCGTAGCCCAGGGTGACATCCTCCACGGTGCTCAACGCCCGCCGGTCGAGATCCGGGAGCAATGAGTCCGCGGGAATCGCTCCCTTATACAAGAGCAGCAGCCGATGGTAGCTGCCGTTCTCGATGACCGGCAGGTCGCGAGTGACCGGCTGGAGCACGGCCGCCGCTGCCTCGGCCTTTCCGGAACGGCGCAGCGCCATGTACAGCCAGTGGCTCGAGGCGACCAGCATGTCCGGATTCCCGCCGGCTTGGGCCGCGGCGACATCCTGGGCGTAGATCTCCGCCGCCCGGTCGAACCGTCCTTCCAGGTAGTAAGCCAGGCCCAGGTGGTAGCGCAGATTGGAATGGAGGGAGCTGGTAGGGATGCCGCGGGCGTTGGGAATCCCGTCGGGCTCCACCTGGTCGGGTTTGCCGCGGACCAGAGTCATCCCGGGCTCGAGATCGGTGATGGCCCGGCCGAAATCGCGAATGGTGAGGTAGCGATGGCCCCGGTGCCGGTACATCCTCCCGTCGTCCGGGTGCTTCCGGATGCCCTCGGTGAAGATTCCGATCGCCTCGCGGTAGCGGCCCAGATACGCCGTTCGGCGGCCGAGCCAGATGATGCTGTCGGCATTGTCAGGGGTGCGGTCGTAGGCTCGGCGGGCTTCGGCAAGGCGGGTTTCGTAGGCCGTGCGT
>DATECI010000162.1:0-2371 GCA_035286985.1 Gemmatimonadales bacterium | reverse complement strand
GGGCCAGACGGCCGGACTCGATCCCAACGCGCGGGAGTGGGCCCGCAGCGACTTCGAGCGCCGGCATTGCTTTCTCTCGGTGGTGACCTGGCCGATGACGGCCGCCCTCGAGCTCACCGGCATCACAAGACTCACCTCGGGCGCTCCCTATACCCCGCTGGTGAGCGGCGACATCAACGGCGATGGCGCGCGCTACAACGACCGGGCCTTCGTCTATGACCCGCTCACCGCTTCCGATACCGCGATCGCCAACGGGATGGGCCGGCTCCTTGCGGGCGCCTCCGGCTCGGCGCGCCGATGCCTCGAGTCTCAGATGGGCGGGATTGCCGCGCGAAACAGCTGCACGGGACCGTGGCAGCCCTCCCTCGATCTCCAGCTCAACTACCGCCCCGCCTGGCTCGGACTCAATCGGCGACTTACCATCTCGGTGGTCACCCAGAGCCTCCTGGCCGGGGTGGACCAACTCTTCCACGGAGCGGATGACTTGCGCGGCTGGGGCCAGGTCGTGCGACCCTCCCCCACGCTGCTGTCAGTGACCGGCTACGATCCGGCTGGGGCCCGCTTCCTCTATGCCGTGAACGAGCGGTTCGGAGCGGCCTCCTCCAACGCGACCGCATTCCGGAATCCCTTCCAGATTGGGTTCCAGCTCCGCTACACCCTGGGCGGGTTTGGCGGCTTCGGTAGCGGGTTCCCGGGTCAGGGGGGGGGCGGCGGTGGAATCCGCGGCGGCGGCGGAGGGGCCGGCGGCGGGGTCGGCCTCGGCGGACTTCGGGGAGCCGCGGCGGCCGGAGCAGGCGGCGGAGACTTTGCCAGCCGGTTTGCGACCCTCGCCCCCAATCCAATCCGGGAGATCCTCTCCCTCCGGGTGGGGCTCCGCTTGAGCGGGGAACAGGAAGCGAAGCTCACCGGGATCTCGGATTCGCTCACGGCCGAAAACGCCGCGCTTGCCAAGGCGTTGCAGGACGAACTGGCCAAGCTCGGCGCCAATGTCGATCCGGGGCGGACCCTGGCGGTGATCCGGCCCCGGCTGGATCTGGCCCGGAAGAACCTCGAGCGGGCGCTCGAAGCCGCCAAAGCACTGCTTACCGAAGCGCAGTGGAACTACCTGCCCGAGCGGATCAGGAGTCCCAATCTGTTGGGCGGCCCGCGGGGTGATGGCGAGCGCCGGCGGCCGCCGGGTTAGAAGCGGGTTAGAAGTAGGTTGCGAAGCCCACTTGAAAGCCGCCGGTCCGCGAGGGCGGATTGCCCTGCGGATCGCGGGACGATTCCCGGCGGTAGTTGGCCCGAAAGACTGTCCCCGCCACCGGACGGAAGCTCAAGCTGGCGGCGATCGCCGTGAGTTCGTCGTAGATCCGGAGCCCGGTCGAGCTGAAGGTCCCCCGGTTGAAGTCCGCCCGCTCGAGCCGGAGGCCCACCGACACGACCGGATTCGGCAACCCGCGGATCCGGGGCCGCCAGACCGGAAGCACCGCATCCAGATGCATGCCCCACTGGCGCTCGCCCAGCAGCTCGGCCAGATCGTCGGGCACATCCACCGTTGCCCACGCCACTTCACCCCGCAGGCTCAGGTTCCCGATGTCGGAGTTGAAGTCGACCGCGAAGATCGAGAGCCAGCGCTTCTGGTCCACCGTCTCTCCCTCGACCCGGTAGCTGTTGTAGACGCCCCCGTAATAGGAAACCCCGAGCTCGCCCCAGCGGCCCGATTGGGCCGCGACCCGGCCGGTAAGGGCAGGCGACCCATTGTTGTCTTCTTCGAAGCGGCTTGGCGTCTTCCCGCTGGCCAGATCGGTCCGGCCGGTGTGATTGAGGATGACCCCTTCGCCGAGCCCGTTCACCAGGTAGGCATCGTAAGAGACCGAAAAGCCTCGCGGGGCCAGCCGGCCGTGGGCCCCGAAGCCGACCTCGGACAGCGTGGCTGGGATAATCCGGGTCGATACCAGCGGGCGCTCCACAAAATCGTAGCGAGGCCCGTCATGGTTGACGTTGAACGCGCCGATCGGAGGGAGCAGGATCCCACCCCGGAGGACGAACGACGGATTGACCGTGAAATCCACCAGCGCGGTTTCCAGCGCGATCTCCTCGACCCCGTGCTCGAACTCGAGCTCCGAGATGAAGCGGAGCCGCCGCCCGACCGAGGAGAACAGGAAGATGTTGAACCGGCGGAGCTCCATCGAGAAGCCCTCACCGATGCCATCGGTCCGGAAGTAGTTGGCGTTGCCCTCCGCGTACCCGCCCACCGCGGTGGCGCCAGCTGCAACCAGGAATGGCCGCTGGTAGATCCCCCCCTGCACCATGGCGGTGTCCTGGGCGAACGCCGCCGGCGCCCCGGCGAGGACCGCCAACCCGACCCACCCGGACTTCACCATCCGGC
>DATECI010000161.1:0-3750 GCA_035286985.1 Gemmatimonadales bacterium | reverse complement strand
TCGTACCCCTCCCGGCGCATGGTTTCCATCAGGATGCCGAGGTGGAGCTCCCCCCGCCCGGAGACGGTATGGGTATCGGGGGAGTCGGTTTCCTCCACCCGAAGGGCGACGTTCCGCTCGAGCTCCCGGTGGAGCCGCTCCCTTACCTGCCGGCTGGTGACGAACTTTCCTTCCCGGCCGGCAAAGGGGGAGTTGTTCACCATCACATCCACCGAGATGGTGGGTTCTTCGACCGCGATGCCCGCCAGTCGCTCCCGGCGCGTCGGATCGGTAAGCGTCTTCCCTATTTCGATGCCTTCGAAGCCCGAGACGACGCAGATGTCGCCGGCGGCCACTTCGTTGACCTCGACCCGATTCAACCCGTCGAAGGTGTAGAGCCGGGTGATCCGGCTCTCCTCTCCTTCGCCCTCCTCGACCAGCCCCGGCTCGCCCAGCGGCAGCACCGCGACGGTGGCCCCAACCCGGGCCACCCCGCGCTCCACCCGCCCGATGCCGAGCCGTCCGAGGAAGGAAGAATGATCCAGGGTCGAAATCAGCATCTGGAACGGACCCGTGGGATCTCCGGTCGGGGCGGGGACCCGGTCGAGAATCGCCTGGAAGAGCGGGGTGAGGTCGGTTCCCGGCTGGGCGAGATCCGGGGTTGCGGTACCGAAACGGCTCGAGGTGTAGAGGAATGCCGCGTCGAGCTGGTCGTGGCTCGCTTCGAGGTCGATGAAGAGTCCCAGTACCTCGTCGTGCACCCGGAGCGGCTCGGCATCGGCGCGGTCGACCTTGTTGATCGCTACGACCGGCTGGAGGCCCAACGCCAGGGCCTTTCGGGTGACGAACCGGGTCTGGGGCATGGGGCCATCGGCCGCATCTACCAGGATCAGCACCCCGTCCACCATCCGGAGAATCCGCTCCACCTCGCCGCCGAAATCGGCGTGGCCCGGGGTATCCACGATGTTGATCTTGGTGCCATGCCAGCGGACCGCGGTGTTCTTGGCGAGGATGGTGATCCCGCGCTCCCGCTCCAGCGGGTTACTGTCCATCACCCGCTCCTCGACTTGCTGGTTCAGGCGGAAGACCCCCGCCTGGCGGAGCATCTGGTCGACCAGGGTGGTTTTCCCGTGGTCGACATGGGCGATGATGGCGATGTTGCGGATGCTCACGGGAACCTCAGTCGGACTGTCCGAACTATCGCGGCCATAGATAAGGACCGCCTCCCCGCGCCGCAACCCCGATCAGGGCTGATGCCCATGCGGGTGGCGATGCCGGGGGAGAGGCTCCGCTTCGAGAGGGGCCAGCGGCTCGAGGCAGTCCCCGCCCCCGCACTCGTCCTCCACTTCCAGCTGGATGGTCGCATGACCGATCCCCATCCGGATGAGCGCCCGGCGCAAGCCAACGAGGGCGTGCGGGTGGGAATCCAGCTCTGGCACCACGGCATGGCCGCTCATGGCAATCACGCCGCTGGTGACGGTCCACACGTGGAGGTCGTGCACCGCCTTGACCCCGGGCACGTCGAGCATTCGGGCGCGCACGTCTTCGAGAGAGAGGTTCCGGGGGACCGTCTCGAGCAGGATATCGGTGGCCTCCCGAAGCAGGCGCCAGGCCCCGAAGAGGATCAGCAGCGCGAGCAGGATCGAGACGATCGGGTCGGCCACGGTCCACCCGGTCGCGATGACGATGATGGCGGCGGCGAGCGCGGCCACCGAGCCCAGCGCATCGCCCAGCACGTGGAGGTAGGCCCCGCGGACGTTCAGGGAATGGTGCTGGGCCCGGTGCAGCACCGAGAGCGAGGCGAGGTTGACCACCAAGCCGACGGCCGCGATCCCCAGGAAGAGGCCGGTCCGGATCGGGCGGGGCTGGGCGATCCGTCCAACGGCCTCGACCACAACCCAGGCGGCCAGCCCGAAGAGTGCAGCCCCATTCACCAGGGCGGCCAGGATTTCCCAACGCAGGTAGCCGTAGGTCCGCTTGAGGTCGGCCGGCCGCCGGGCCAGCATCGCGGTGAAGAGCGATAAGCCCAGCGCCCCGACGTCGGTGAGCATGTGGCCGGCATCGGCCACCAGGGCGAGCGCTCCGCTGATGAGCCCGCCGACCAGCTCCACCACCATGAAGCCAGCAGTGATCACCAGCACGGCCAGGAGGCGCCGCGACACCGCCCCTCGCCCGCCCGCGGCGGATTGACTTACCTTCTCGGCTATGGAGCCTCCCGGGTCAGGGTCGAGGTCATCGTGCTAGGCCTGATTGCGGTCTTTGCCCTGGTGCTGGCCAACGCCTTCTTCGTGGCCGCCGAATTCGCCCTGGTTGGGGCGCGGCGGACCCGGCTCGAGGAGAGGGGCCAGGCCGGCGATCGCAAAGCTATGCTGGCCGCCCGGGCCATTCAATCGCTCGACAAGTACATCTCGGCCACCCAGCTCGGCATCACGCTCGCTTCGCTGGGCCTCGGCTGGATCGGCGAGCCGGTGGTGGCGCGGCTCCTCGAGGGGGCCTTCACCTGGCTCCCCGGGGCGGTGCAACCCATTGCCACGCACTCGGTAGCCGTGGTCATCGCGTTCGCCTTGATCACCGTGCTCCACATCGTCCTGGGCGAGCTGGCCCCCAAGGCGGTCGCCCTGCTGTATCCGGAGACCGTGAGCGGGCTGCTCGTCGCGCCCCTCATGGGTTTCTCCTGGGTCATGGCGGGGCCGATCCGGGGACTCAATGGGCTCGCCAGCCTCACCCTCAAGCTGTTCCGGATCCGGGCCCCCACGGCGGCGGACCGGATCCATTCCCCGGAGGAGATCCGGATGCTGGTCGGGCAGAGTGAGGAAGGCGGGCGGCTCCTTCCCGAAGATGCCCGCATGCTGGAAGGCGTCTTCGAGTTCAGCGAGAAGACCGCCGAAGAGGTGATGACCCCGCGCACCGACATCGTGGCCATTCCCGCCGACGCTACGGTCGAGGCCGCCGCCGACGTGGCGGCCGAAGCCAAGAAGAGCCGGTATCCGGTATACCACGACACCCTGGACGAAATCGCCGGGATCGTCCACACCAAGGACCTCCTCCGAGCGGTCCGGCAGCATCCCGGTGGCCCGGTCAAGACCTTCATGCGTCCTCCCCTTTTCGTGCCGGGAACCCGCGAGGTCGAGGATGTGCTGGTGGACATGAAGCGCATGAAGACCCACATGGCGGTGGTACTCGACGAGTACGGCGGCACCGCCGGGGTGGTCACCATGGAGGATCTCCTCGAGGAGATCGTGGGTCCGATCGTGGACGAATTCGATGTCCCGGAGCCGGCCCCGCCGCCGGCCGGAGTCTCGTTGCTCGACGGCGCCATGCCGGTGTCCGACTTCAACTCGGAGTACGGAGAGCACCTGAGCGAGGCGGACTACACCACGATCGGGGGATGGATCTTCGGGCAGTTAGGCCGGCTTCCCCGGGCCGGCGACCGGGTGACCGCCGGCAAGCGCCTACTCGAGGTGGCGGAGATGGAGGGGCGACGGGTCAAGGGAGTTCGGGTGGTGGGGGAGCGGGAGAAGAAAGCCGTGAACAGTGAACAGTGAACGGTGAACGGTAACAGCCTACCGAGAAGATCTGCCGCCGGACGGTTGGTCCCGTTCACCGTTCACTGTTCACTGTTCACGCTTTTTCGCCAGGCGCACCGCCAGCTCCACCGCAGCCTTCATGCTGCCCGCGTCTGCCACCCCCTTGCCCGCGATATCGAAGGCGGTTCCATGGTCCGGCGCGGTCCGGATGAAGGGCAAGCCGAGGGTGACGTTCACCCCGCTC
>DATECI010000160.1:0-6972 GCA_035286985.1 Gemmatimonadales bacterium | reverse complement strand
CCGCCGATTCACTCTGCACCCGCATGTAGTTCTCATAGTCGTCCACCTCGAACATCGCCTCGGCCGTGTCCACCACCCGCCACACGACAATTGCCCCGATCTCGATCGGGTTGCCGTTGGCGTCGTTCACCTTGAGCTTGGCCGTCTCGAAATTCCGGACCCGGAGCGAGATCCGCTTCCGAACCGTGAACGGGTTGACCCACCAGAAGCCCGGCTCCTTTGCCGATCCGTGGTAGCGGCCGAACAGCACCAGGACCTTGGCCTCGTTGGGGTGCACGAGGAAGAACCCTGGCGGCACAAACATCAACCCCGCGAACAGGGCGATCCCCAGGAAGAGGCGGCCTCCGGGATCCGTCTGGAGGGCGGGCACGAGCAGCCAAATGGTCACCCCGAGCAGGGCCAGAAGCAGAAACAGCATCGTGAACCCCGAGATCGGACGGCGGACCTTCTCGGACATCATGGCACCGGCTCCGGTGGAATTGATATGAATATGATATCATGACGATATCCTGATGTCAATTTGGTCCCCTCTTGCCCTGGACCATCGGCCCGCCCGCCCACCTACCGACCTTATGACTATTCGGTTTGCTTCCAACATTTCGCGCCCCCCAAGTCTCCAACCCTCAGAGACTTGGCGGCCCCCGGGAGGAGATCCCTGCCAGCCCCACTCGCCGTGACCAGCGCTCTTCCCGACCTCGATCAGGCCGACGTGGCTCTCGCGGTTACGGGAGACCACGCCGCCTTCGAACGGCTCTACCGGCGCCATGTGCCCCGGGTCATGAGCCTCGCGAGGTGGCTACTCGATGGGGGAGATGCCGATGACGCAGTCCAGGAGGTCTTCATCCGGGTTTGGCAGAAGCTCCACACCTTTGCCGGGCAGTCCAGCTTCGGAACCTGGCTGCACCGGGTGGCGGTCAATCTGATGCTGCGCCTGTGCAAGAATCTCGGGCTCTCGCGCCAGCGCCATGCCGCGGACCCGGCCGAGCTCGAGACGATCTCGGCCCCTACCGAGCGTCCCGATCTCCGGGTCGCCATCGAGCGCGCGGTCGAACAGCTGCCACGGGGAGCGCGGGAGGTGTTCGTGCTGCACGACATGGAGGGCTACAAACACGAGGAGGTCGCTGCGATGCTGGAAGTGGACCCCGGTACCAGCCGCTCTCAGCTTCACCGCGCTCGAATGCTGCTCCGGCAGCTTCTCGCGACTTGAAGGGGGCGACACCATGCCCGATCTGTTTACCGATCAGCTTTCCGCCTATCTCGACAGCGAGCTCGATGAGCTCCGCCGCCGCCGCCTCGAGACTCATCTTGGCGAATGCGCCGAATGCCGGGCTGTTCTCGGGGATCTTCGCGCTCTCATCGCTGCGGCGCCGAACTACCGGGGCCGTGAACCCCTCCGGGACCTTTGGCCGGCCATCGAAGCGGGTTTGGAGGAACTTGGGATTCTTCCGATCACGCCGGCCGGCCCGCCGGCCGGCCCGCCCACCCGGTTTTCTTGGCCCCAGCTCATTGCCGCCTCTCTCCTCATGGCGGCAATCGGTGGCGGGGCTGCCTGGCTGGCGCTCCGGGGCCCGTCCGACCGCCCCGCTGGCGCGACGGCCCTGGCGCCCGACGGTCCGACCATCCCGAGATCGATCGCCTACGCCGAGGCGCAGTACGATGTCGCGGTGGCTGATCTCACGAGCATCGTCGAGGAAGGGCGCAGTCGCCTCGATACCGCCACGGTGCGCGTAATCGACGAAAGCCTTCGGAAAATCGACCTTGCCCTCGCCGAAGCCCGGGCCGCAATCCAACGCGACTCGACCAACGTGTATCTCAATCGGCAGGTCGCCGCCAACATGCGGCGCAAGCTGACCCTCTTGCGCAGAGCCGCCGACGCGATCGCCCGAACCTGAAGAGGACTTCGATGCTGCTGCTCCCGACGCTGGCCCTGCTCGTGGTTCCACCGGTTCTTGGTCACTGGTCACCGTTCGCGGTTCACCGTTCGCCGCTCATCGGTCACCATTCGCCGCTGACGGCTCAGACCGACACCACGATCCCGGTCGGTCCCGGCACCCGCCTCCGGGTGGAGATCATGTCCGGACAGATTGCCGTGCGGGCCTGGGACCAGAACCAGGTCCGAGTCCAGGCCAACCATGCCCCGCGAACCGAAGTGGAAATCCGACGCTCCGGTACCGTACTCTCGCTGGAGGCCAGTGGCACGTTCGGCCTTCCTGGCGTGGTGGACTACCAGCTTACGGTGCCGTCCTGGATGCCGCTCGTGCTCGAGGGCATGTCCGCCACCATCAGCATCGAGGGAACCCGGGCGGCCATCGAAGCGGAAACGATCGAGGGGGACATCACCGTAAGAGGCGGCGCCGAAACGGTCAAGCTCACCACGATCAACGGGAGGATCCTCGTAACGGGGGCCCGGGGCCGCCTCGAGCTTGAGAGCGCCAGCGATGGCATCGAGGTCAGCGACCTGCAGGGAGACCTCGTGGTCGACGCCATCAGCGGGGACGTCCTTCTCCGCGGCATCACGGGGAAATCAGTCAGGGTCGAGAGCGTGAGCGGGAATGTCTGGTTCGAGGGCCGGATCCAGGATGGGGGAAGCTATTCGATCTCCAGCCACAGCGGCAACATCGCGATCGCGGTGGCCGAAGGCGTGAACGCCACGCTCGCCGCCGAGCTCTTTTCCGGGAGTCTCAGGGCTGGCTTCTCGCTGCCCTCGGCCGATGAGCGGACCCGGCACGAGCAGCGGTATCGGTTTGGCAATGGCAGTGCGGTCGTACAACTGGAAGCCTTCAGCGGCAACATCGAACTGCTCCGCCCCGCGGAGCTGATCACCCGGCTCGAGCGGACCATGCGGGAACGCCGGGAGAGGGAGGAAGCCAGAGCGCGGGCTCGGCGGGATCGGAAGCCCGATCGCGACCCGGAGCCGGATGGCCCTGGAGACCTCGCCCCGGGCGACCTTTCGCAGTAGGTTCCCTTCCGGAAGCGTCTCGTCCTCCACCGCTCCCGGTTCACGGTGGGCGGTCTTCCCGTTCACCGTTCACCGCTCACCGGCTCCTATGCCCGATCTAGTCCGCCAGGACCGCCCTCGCATCCTCCACCCCATGACCTCGACGACCTTCGGTCTCGAGGGCTACCGTGTGGTCCAGTCGTTGGGCGTCGTCATGGGCATTACCGTGCGATCTCGCTCGGTGATCGGATTCATCGGCGCCAGCTGGCAGGTCGTCTTCGGCGGCCGCATCAGCATGTTCGTGACGCTGTGCGAGAAAGCCCGCCAGGAAGCCTTCGAGCTCATGCTCCAGCACGCCGAGCAGACCGGCGGCAACGCCGTCATCGGCATCCGCTACGATGCCAACGAAATCATGCGGGGGGTGACGGAAATCATCTGCTACGGTACTGCGGTCGTGGTCGAGGAGGATCGAGCTGGAGCCAGGTGAGCGGGTCCCCTCTACGGGAGCACCCGAACCTTGATGCTCCTGAACGCCACCCAATCCCCGTGATCCTGGAGCCCGATGTGCCCCTCCCTGGCCTTGCCGTACTCCGGCCACTGGCGGAACTTGCTCTCGGCAACTCGCCTGGTCCAATCGGCGCCTCCCAGCTCGTATTCGGCGATCCGCTGGCCGTTGAGCCAATGCTCGACGCGGCTGCCCTTCACGATGATCCTGACAGTGTTCCACTGGCCGACTGGCTTCACCACGCCCTCGATGGCAGGATATAGCCCGTAGACCGAACCAGCTGAAGTGAGTGGCGAGCGTCCGTCGGCATGGCCCGAATCGTCCAGGACCTGCATTTCCGGGGCGCTGAAGTAAATCGCCTCGGAGCCGGGCGCGGCCCGGTAGAAGATCCCGCTGTTTCCCTTCGGGGAGGTCTTCCAGTCGATCGCGAGCTCGAAGTTCTTGAAGGTTTCCTGGGTGATGATGTCGCCGGCCCGCCCTACCCGGGTGAGTGCCCCGTCCACCGCCTGCCATCCGGACAGCATCGAGTCGGCGTCATAGCTGCGCCATCCCTTCGTGCTGCGGCCGTCGAAGAGCAGCCGCCAGCCGGCCTCCCGCTCGGCTTCCGTCAGGGTATTAGGCTCTTCTTGCGTGCCTCCCATTGGCTTCCCCCCCTGGGTCGGCGCGCACCCGGCGGCGAGCAAGATTGCAAGGATCCCCGCCCGCCTCGCGCCGCCGTAGCGATGAGTCATCTCTCCCCCGACCCTGATGTTGTGGCCCTGGAACCAATAGCCGGTAGCCGATAGCGGGTAGCCCCTACACCTCCCACCCCTTCCGATACTCCCTCGTCAGATACTGATCCGCATCGGGCTGGTTCGGAAACCGCATGTTGGCCCCGTCGTAGGCCAGTTTGCGCCCCTGTCCAGCGCGGAGCGCCGCGATGCCCAACAGCATCGTTTCGGTTAGCCTGGCGGCATACTCGAACGGACAACTCGCCGTGGTCTTTCCCTTCGCGGTATTGACCCAGTTCATCTCGTGGCTGCCTTCGATGCGGCGAAAGGTCTTCGGCACCCCGGCGGTCTGCTCCATCAGCGTCTGCGGATACAGGCGCGGATTGTCGCCGTAGGTGTCGTGCATCAGCACGCCCTTCGCGCCGTAGTAGATCACTCCGCCTTCGCTCTTCAAGGTGATGTCGTCCGGCAGCACGTCGGGCCTCGGCGGAAGGAGACCCCCGTCGCACCAGGTCATTTTGACCGGCGGTTGGGTGCCCCGCGCGGGGAACTGGTAGTGCACCGTGGTGGCCACCGGATACGAGACGACCTTGTTCCGGGCCCGGCCCGCGGGCGTGTTGCCCGGCGCCATCGGATCGAGCGGGGCTTGGGGAGTCGTGCCCCACGGCGTCGAGGTGGATTCGATGCTGGCGGGATACTCCAGCCCGAGGGCCCAGTAGGGATGGTCGACCAGATGGGCCCCCATGTCTCCCAGGGCGCCCACGCCGAAATCGACCCAGCCGCGCCAATTGAAGGGATGGTAGACGGGATGATAGGGAAGGTCTTCCGCGACGGGTCCGAGGTAGAGGTCCCAGCGGAGCCCCTCGGGGAGTGGCACCGACCCCATGCCGGTCGCCAGCATCTGATTGAGGCGCGCCTGGCCCCACCCGGTGTTCGTGACCGGCGTCGTCACGGGACGGGGGATGCCCTGTGGCCAGAACCCCACCGGCCGGTTGGTCCAGACATGCACCTCGTGCACCGGGCCGATGAGGCCGGCCTGGATCCACTCGTTCACCAGCAAGGCCGCTTCCCGCGAGTGACCTTGGTTGCCCATCTGGGTTGCGAGCTTGGGATGCTTGAGGGCCAGGGCGAGCAATACTCTCGCTTCGTGCACCGAGTAGGTGAGCGGCTTTTGCACGTACACGTGCTTGCCGCTCTGCATGGCCCCCTGAGCGATAACGGCGTGCAGGTGATCGGGCGTGGCGATGACCAGGCCATCGAGGTCTTTCTGTTTGTCCAGCAAATCCCGCCAATCGGAATACCGCTTGGCCTGAGCAAACTGCTGTTGCAGCCGGACACCCTCGGGTCGCGGCCGCCCCTGGGCCTGGTCCCGGCCGGTGAGCGAGCGTCCCACATAGGCGAAGTCCACATCGCACACCGCCACGATGTTCTCGTTGCCGAGCGCTTCGGCATTGCTGATCCCCATGCCTCCGGCGCCGACGATGGCCACGTTGAGGGTATCGCTGGGGGCCTGGTAGGCAGGCCCGCCGAGGACATGGCGGGGCACGATCATCGCGCCCAGCGCCGCCTTCCCCGCACCGGCCACGAAGGAGCGCCGGCTGATTCTGCGACGTGCCATGGCGAACCATCCTGATGTGGAGGAGAGGCCCAAATCTATCCCGTCGAGGCCGGACTGCTACTTCCAGGAAAGGCCCTGGGCACGGGTGTGATAGCCGTCAGCGGGAATGGTTGCGACGCACGCCGACTCGTAGCTGCGGACCCCTGGATGGCGCGGGTTTGGGCGCCCGGCTGCGGTTTTCCGGTCCCGAATCGCGCCCCTGGAAGGTCAATACTCGGTCATGCTCGCCCGCCTCCGCTCCGCCGCTACGCTGGGGATCGAGGCCTACCTCGTGGAGGTCGAGGTGGATCTCGCCAACGGGCTACCCTCCTTTGCCACCGTCGGTCTTCCCCAGGGAGCGGTGAAGGAGGGGAGGGAGCGGGTCGGTGCCGCGCTGGTCAATTCGGGCTACGAATTCCCGCTCCGCCGGATCACGGTCAACCTCGCTCCTGCCGATGTGCGCAAGGACGGCTCCGCTTTCGACCTCCCGATCGCGCTCGGCGTTCTCGCCGCCAGCGAGCAGGTCCCCTCTGCGGCACTGGACGGTGCCGTGTTCCTCGGTGAGCTCGGCCTCGAGGGAGACCTGCGGCCCATTCGCGGCGCTCTCTCCGTGGCGCTCGCGGCGCGGGCGGCCGGCGCGCGGGTGCTCCTGCTACCCAAACCCAACCTGGCCGAGGCGGCCGTGGTAGACGGGATCGACGTCATCGGGGCCGATTCTCTCCGCGAGGTGGCTCGTCACCTGCACGGCGTTGCGCCGATTCTGCCGGAGCGGCGCGATTCGCGCGCCCAGCTCAATGGAAAGGGTCCGGGAGACGGGGCCGATTTCGCCGACGTCCGGGGCCAGCGGGCCGCCAAGCGCGCCCTCGAGATCGCCGCGGCAGGCGGGCACAACATGCTCATGATCGGACCGCCCGGGGCGGGGAAGACGATGCTTGCCCGGCGCCTCCCCTCCATTCTGCCGGCGCTCACCCTCGACGAGGCAATCGAGATCACCCGGATCCACTCCATTGCCGGGTTGCTTCCCGCCGGCGCCGCCCTGGTGGCCGCTCGCCCCTTCCGGGCGCCCCATCACACGATCAGCGATGCCGGCCTGGTCGGGGGTGGCTCGGTGCCTCGGCCGGGAGAAGTGAGCCTGGCCCATGGCGGCGTTCTTCTTCTCGACGAGCTGCCCGAATTCCACCGCCATGTGCTCGAGGTCCTGCGCCAGCCGCTCGAGGACGGC
>DATECI010000159.1:0-2569 GCA_035286985.1 Gemmatimonadales bacterium | reverse complement strand
CTCGCCACCTCCCCCACCGCCCGGTGCGAAGGCGCCCGAAGTTCCCGGCGCCAAGCGGCCGCTGAAAGACACAATGAAGATGAAGATGCCGGAAGACGAGCACGCAGGGCACCAAAAGCCCGAGGGGGACTGACCGGCCATGCTCAAGCGGATCATCGAATGGTCGGTCGCCAACCGGCTGATCGTGTTCCTTGGAACAGTCGCGGCCATCGCCGGTGGCATCTGGGCCATTGGCCGCACCCCGCTCGAGGCGCTGCCGGACTTGAGCGACGTACAGGTGATCGTCCAAGCCGAGTACAACGAGCAGGCCCCGCGGATCGTGGAGGACCAGGTCACCTATCCGATCGCGGCGGAGATGCTCAAGGTGCCCGGGTCCCGCACGGTGCGGGGCTACTCGTTTTTCGGGATCTCGTTCGTCTACGTGATTTTCGAGGACGGCACCGACCTTTACTGGGCCCGCTCGCGGGTGTTGGAATACCTGAGCGGCATCAAGGGCAAGCTCCCCGCCAACGTCACTCCCACCCTCGGACCCGACGCCACCGGCCTGGGCTGGGTCTACCAGTACGTGCTGGAGGACACCACCGGCCAGAAGAGCCTGGCCGAACTCCGCAGCATCCAGGACTGGTATCTCCGGTATGCCCTCACGGCAGTGCCCGGCGTTTCCGAGGTCGCGGCGCTCGGCGGCTTCGAGAAGCAGTACCAGGTCGATCTCGACCCGGCCCGGCTGCTCGGCTACCGGATTGCCATCACTGCCGTGATGGAGGCGATCCAGAACGCCAACGCCGACATCGGCGCCATGGTCGTCGAGCTCTCCGAGCGCGAGTACATGGTGCGTGGGCTGGGCTATCTCAAGTCGCTTTCCGACATCGAGAACGTGGTGGTGGGTGCGACGGCCAACGGCACCCCGATTCGGGTGGCGGAGTTGGGACGAGTGAGCGTGGGACCGGCGGTGCGCCGGGGCATCTCCGATCTAGACGGGCGGGGCGATGCGGTGGGCGGCATTGTCGTCATGCGCTTCGGACAGAACGCGCTGGCGACCATCGAGCGGGTCAAGGCGAAGATTCGGGACATCCAGTCCGGTTTGCCCGCCGGCGTCGTGCTCCGGCCGGTCTACGACCGCAGCGATCTGATCCATCGCGCCATCGAGAATCTGCGCGGCAAGCTGCTGGAGGAGAGTCTCGTGGTGGCGCTGGTGTGCATTGCGTTCCTGCTGCACGCCCGCTCGGCTCTGGTGGCCATTCTCACCCTCCCCATGGGGATTCTCATCGCCTTCATCGCCATGCGGGCGGTGCCGGTCGGCGCCGACATCATGTCGCTGGGCGGGATCGCCATCGCGATCGGCGCCATGATCGACGCCGCGATCGTGATGATCGAGAACATGCACAAACACCTCGAGCGCGCGGTGGCGGCGAAGGAGCGCGCGGCGGGGCGAGAGTCCACCGGCCGTTCGCTCGATACCTCGATGCTCCCTGCCGCCGAGCGCTGGCAGGTGGTTCGGGATTCGGCGAAGGAGGTCGGCCCGGCGCTCTTCTTTTCGCTCCTCATCATCACCGTATCGTTCCTTCCGGTGTTCACGCTGGAAGGACAGGAAGGCCGGCTCTTCAAGCCGCTTGCCTTCACCAAGACCTTCGCGATGGCGGCGGCGAGCCTGCTCTCCGTCACGCTGGTGCCGGTCACCATGGGGTTGTTCATCCGGGGCCGGATCTACCGGGAGCGGGCCAACCCGCTCAATCGCTGGCTGATCAACCTGTACGGTCCCGTCATCCGGTTCGTGTTGCGGCGCCGCTGGGCGGTCATCGGCGGGGCCGTCGTGGCGCTGGTGCTCACCGTGATCCCCTGGTCCCGGATCGGGGGCGAATTCATGCCGCCGCTGGGCGAGGGAACCATCCTGTACATGCCTACCACGCTCCCCGGCATCAGCGTCGCCCGCGCCCGGGAGATCCTGCGCATCCAGGACGGGATCCTCAAGAGCTTTCCCGAGGTGGAACGCGTGTGGGGCAAGGCGGGTCGCGCCAATACCGCGACCGATCCGGCGGGGCTCGACATGTTCGAGACGACGATCACCCTCAAGCCGGAATCGGAGTGGCGCCCCGGGATGACCTACGACAAGCTGGTCGCGGAGATGGACTCCGCGGTGCGGTTGCCTGGGGTGACCAACGCCTGGACCATGCCGATCAAGGCACGGATCGACATGCTCGCCACCGGGATCCGGACCCCAGTCGGTATCAAGATCTTCGGACCCGACCTCGCCGAGCTGGAGCGGCTCGGCAAGGAGGTGGAGCGGGCGGTGCAGATGGTGCCCGGAACCCGGAGCGCCTTCGCCGAGCGGGCGGTGTCGGGGTACTACCTGGACATCGACATCGACCGGGCCGCTGCGGCCCGTCACGGCCTCAACGTGGGCGACGTGCAGACCGTGATCGCGACCGCGGTCGGCGGCATGACCATCACCCAGACCGTCGAGGGGCGGGAACGCTATGGGGTGCGAATCCGTTACCCCCAGGAGCTGCGCGACAATCCGGAGCGCCTGGCCTCGGTCCTGATCCCGGTTTCCCACGGGCTGGCCGGCGGC
>DATECI010000158.1:0-4994 GCA_035286985.1 Gemmatimonadales bacterium | reverse complement strand
CCCGCCGCCGGGTGCCGGTGAAGACGAACTCGTTGAGCCGTTCCCCGTAGTAGATCTGCGGCCGCTTCACCCCGACCGAAACGGTCGAAACCGGGGGCAGGTCCTTGATGAAGAGCACCGGCAGCCCTTCGGGGGTGACCTGATTCACCGGGCTCAGGGTGAGTCCCATGCCGTGGGTGAAGGTCAGGTGCTCGTTGATGAAGGTCCGGGTGGGGAGGGAAGCGGAATTGAGCTCGCGGGGTGACAGGAGGACCTGGCGGTAGCGGCCGTCGATCCAATATCGGTCGTCATCCACGTTGACGAAATCGTAATAGGTCCGGATCTCCTGGAGCTGCCCGAAGGTTTGGAGCAGGGGCTCCCGGTCCCACAGCCGCACGTTTTCGATGGTCGGGGCATTGGCCCTGATGTCGGCCAGGGTCAAGGCGGCCTCCCCTTCCAGTTCCCGGACCTCCACACTGTCGAGGCCCCAGGCCTGGCGGGTGGCGGCGATGTGGTGCCGAAGGTAGGGTGTTTCCCGGGTGAGCTCGGTCGGCGCCACGATCAGCTTCTGCATGACCGCCGGGAAGACCCCGCGGCCCACAATGGCCGCTCCGAAGTAGCCCCCGATGGCCCAGACCGCGTAACGGCCCAGATCCCGCCGCAGGGCCCCCGTGAGCACCAGCGCCCCCGCCACCAGGGCCAGCACCGCGGTCACCTGGATGGCCGGCAGCCGGGCATGCAGATCGGTGTAGCTCGCCCCGGTCAGCGGTCCGGTCGTCGAATAGAGCAGATTGGGCGCGTCCACCAGCCACAGCCGGATTGCGGTAAGGCCGAACAGCACCGCCGCCAGGATCGCGAGGTGCATCCCGGCCGACGGTTCGGCCCGAAGTCGCCGGCCCCGCAGGATCAGATCGCCCCGCAGCCAATAGATGGGCAGCACCAGAAAGAACGCCGTACCGGCAAGTCCCGCGAGGTACCCGAGCACCGCCGAAAGCGCCGGCAAGGTGAACACGTAGTAGCCAAGATCGTGGGAAAAGATCGGGTCGGTGGCGCCGAACGGCGTGCGGTAGAAGGCCCGTAGCACCACGTCCCAGGCGGAGTTCGCGGTCAGCCCGGATACCAATCCGATCGCCAGGGAAGCCGGCAGCGTGAGCCGCCGCAGCAGCGCATTGAGATTGAACGACGGCATGCCCTCGCCCAGGGTGAGAACCACCGGGTTGGGCACCAGTCCCCGCTGGGCGGCTCGCAGGTTGAAATACAGCACCACGGAGCTGAGCCCGCCCGCGGCCACGAACAGCAGGATCCGATACAGAATTTGCCGGGTAAAGACGACTTCATACCCGATCTCCCGGAACCACCACCAATCGGTCACCAGCCGGGTCATCGCGGGGAAGAACAGGAAGAGCGCCGCCAGCCCGGCAACCACCAGAAATGCCGTGCGGGGGCGGCGCTGGGAAGGCAGCGGGGGGAGCGGCGGACGAGCGGTCATTGTGCCAAGTTGCGGCGGCTGACCTGAAAAAGCGAGGGCCGGCACCCGCCGGCCCTCGCCGCCTTTCGGGGTTCCCCCCGGCTAGGGAGTCAGGCCCGGCAGCGGATAGGGTACCACGCTCCGCACCACCAGGCCGATGACGAGGTACAACACGATGGCGACGATGATGACCACTACCGTGTAGCCGACCGCCTTTTCCTGGGGAGCTTTCATCAGAATCGGAAGACCCAGGAACAGCAGGAATAGCCCGTAGAGCCCTCCCAGCGCGGCCAGGATCGCGAGACTCGGGATCACCAGGAAGATGCCGGCCACCCACGACGCGGTCATCGAGTACCCGGCCACCTTGAGCGCCTGAATCTGGCTCTTCTGGCCTCCGAAGCTGGGCGCCAGGGCATCGATGATGAGCGCCAGGACGAACACCCCCACCAACCCCAGGACATACGCCACCACCGCCGAAGTGAGGCCGCTTCCGACCGGCATCCGGACCCGGAAGCCCAGCACGCTGAAGCCGATCAGCGACATCCCGATAAAGCTCGCGACCGCCGGGATCGCGGCCAGCGGGATGATGTATCCTGAGTACAGTGAGCCGACCGTCGCCGGCTCGGTATCGATGACGGCCCATTCGTTCTTCGGGTTCATCAGAATGCCCTTCGCGCGGTCGACCAGACTCATCGCTCCTCCTTGAGACGGGGGGTCCTCCGCAATCCGACCTCCGAGAACCGCGCTCAGAACCTACCCCGCCGCGCGAAAAACGCCACCCCGATAAAAACCGAGAGGCCGGCACCGGCCGGCCTCTCGATGAATCTACTTCCGGTGGCGGGGCGAGCAGCAATCCACCTACCCTACTGCCCCACTGCCCGCTGCCCCGCTCTTATGAGCAGGTGATAACCCCGTCCACGGTGGAGGCGGCTCCGGCACCCACCTGTACCTGGCACTTCGTGAAGCCGGTCGTGATCGAGCTGTTGCTGATGGTCGCGGTGAACCCGCTCGCCACTCCCGCCACGGTCGCCGTATTGCCACTCGAAAGCGACGCGTTGGTCTTGCTCGCGAGGTTGCTCCAGTCGGTGTAGGTGGCGTAATCCGAGAAGTACGCCTCCTCCGACGTCATGATGTTACGCAGGTCGGTCTTGACCGAGGCCAGCTTCGCCTTGTCCTTGGTCGCGGCGAATTTCGGGATGGCGATCGCGGCCAGAATGCCGATGATCACCACCACGATCAGAAGCTCGATCAGCGTGAAACCCTTCCGGTTCAACATGGTCCTTCTCCTCTGGCGGACATGCCCCTGGGGGGGAGACTGCATCAGTGGTGCGAGCCCAGCACCGAAAGGCAACCGGCATGCCACCCCGAGAACGGCGCCGCATCATGGCTCCCCCAAAGGAGATGCCCCGGGCCGATCCGCTTCGAGGGCAATCTCCGCAGGGAAACCCTGGGGGATTCTGCCAACTGAAGATTGCACCCGGTGCAAAGAAGATTGCACCCCTGCAAAAGGGATCTCTCGCCTCAGGGAGCTGCCCCGACCTCCCGCATCAGCTCCCGGACGAGCGAGAGCTCCGCGTCACTCACCAGATGGCCCATCCCCGGATAGAGCCGCAGGGTAACCCGCGCACCCCTGCGCTCGAACACCCGGGCACTCTCCTCCACCCGCTCTTTCGGAATGTGCGGGTCCACGTCGCTGCACCCGAGCAAGACCGGCGTACCGGCAAAGTCGCCCGGATAGTCCCAGACCGTCCCGGGCGGCCCGATCAACCCCCCGCTGAGCCCGATCACGGCCCCAAGCCGCCTGTTGCCGGCCCCATGCCGCACCGCGTACTCCAGCACCAGGCACGCCCCCTGTGAAAACCCCAGCAGCATGATCCGGCGCCGGGGCACCCCCCGCCGCTCGGTCTCATCCACCAGCCGGTCCAGCATCTGGAGGGCGGATGAAAGACCCGGCTCGTTCCGCGCGGTCTCGGCCAGAAAACTGAGCGGATACCAGGTGCCCCCCGCCGCGGCCGGAGCGAGGAAGCTGAAGGCCGGATGCGCCATCGGGCCGGCAAGCTCCAGGATGTTCTCCGGCCCCGCGTTCCGGCCGTGCAACATGATCATCGCCGCGCGCGCCGCTGGAAGCGGCGCGCCCCTCGCAACGACCGGCTGCCCCGCGTGCGGCCCCAATTCACCCGATAGCTCGTCCATGCCCGTCTACCCCTCTGCCCCCCTGCCGCGCTATCGAACCTCCGGCAACTCCGCCTCGATCTCCGCCCGGTAGCGCTCCTCCCAGGGCGGGAGCTTGAGCGCCCGGCCCAGGAGGGACGCCGCTTCGTCCACCAGGAATCCCGGCGGGATCGTGGCGATCTCGAAGAGCACCCCGCCGGGCTCCCGGAAATAGATGGACTGGAAGTACTGCCGGTCGAGTACCTCGGTTACCCGCACACCGAGCCGCAGCAGCTGCATTCGGTAGGCCAGCTGTTCCTCGGCGGTCGCGACCCCCATCGCGACATGATGGACCGTGCCCAGCCCATTGAGAGCCGCCGGCGCTTCGGGCGCGGCCACCAGATCCAGGCTCCGGCCCGGCCCCCCTCCGTTGACAGCGAGCCGGGTCCGCGCGCGCTCCTCACCACTGATCGAATAGCCCAGCACCTCCACCAGGAGCTCGATGGAAGGCTCCGGAATCCCGATAGTGAGAGTCACGCTGTGGAGGCCGCGGATCGCCATCGCCCGTCCCACCTCCAGGGTGACCCAGGGTTCCCGCCCATCGGCCCCGCCCGCGATCAATTCGAGCGCCAATCCTGAAGGATCTTCGAAGCCGAGCAGCTCCTCGCCGAACCGGCCCTCCGGCCCAGTCACCCTCACCCCTGCGCCCAGGAGCCGATTTCGCCACGCGGGCAGCGACCCTTCCGGCACCGAGAAGGCCGTCGTCGTGATCTGGCCCGCGCCCTTCCGCCCCACCGGGACCCCCTTCCCCTTGTACGGGAACGTGGTGAACAAGGTGCCCGGGGTTCCGACCTCGTTGCCGTAGTAGAAGTGAAAGACGTGATGGTTATCGAAGTTGACGGTCTTCTTTACCAGCCGGAGCCCCAGCACCCTGGTGTAGAAGTCGAGGTCCTGTTGCGCGTCATGGACCGTAGCGGTCACGTGATGGAGGCCCAGAATGCGCGGATCCATGCAGCCCTTCCCCCCTGACATGCCGGATGGCAACTTATCCCGCTCTCCGGTCCCGGGCGACCTATGGCTGTCGGCTCATCATGGTTGACGGTTCACCGTTCACCGTTCACCGTTCAGTGAAGATGGCCCTCCACCTGGTCGCCCGCTGGCACGCGCGCTACGAACGCCTGATCCGGTTCCTCCGCGCCCGCTTCGAGCGGGAGGAGTACCTTGGCCTCCACCTGACCGTCGGCTTTCTCATCAGCCTCGCCGGCCTGGCCCTGTTCGCCATCATTGCCCGGGAGGTGGTCCAGCAGCGCGCCCTGACCGAGGTCGACTTGAGCGTCCACGCCTGGCTCCGGAGCAACGCCACGCTCTTCGGCTATGGGTTCTGGAGCTTGATCAG
>DATECI010000157.1:0-2386 GCA_035286985.1 Gemmatimonadales bacterium | reverse complement strand
TCACCATCGCCGAAGTGGAGCACTTGGTGGCGCCGGGAGAAATCGATCCCGATCTGGTTCACACCCCGGCCATCTTCGTGCAGCTGATCTTCCAGGTCCAGACCCGGACCCGCTACATCGAGCGGCTCACCCTCCGGAAACGTCCGTGAGCGACATTCGGCAGGCCATCGTGCAGCGCGCGGCGGAGGAGCTCCGCACCCTCAGCGAGGCGACCGGTTATTACGTGAACCTCGGGATCGGCATGCCGACAATGATCGCCGACTGCGCCCCGCCGGAGGTGCCGTTCGTGCTGCATTCCGAGAACGGCATGCTGGGAGTGGGGCCTTACCCGCTCGAGGGAGAGGAGGATCCCGACCTCATCAACGCGGGGAAGGAGACGGTCACCGAGCTGCCGGGTACCAGCTACTTCGACAGTGCCACGTCCTTCGCAATGATCCGGGGCGGCCACGTGGCGCTCAGCATCCTGGGCGCGATGCAGGTTTCCGAGCGAGGCGATCTGGCCAACTGGATGATCCCCGGCAAGATGGTCAAGGGCATGGGCGGCGCGATGGACCTGGTGGCCGGGGCGCGGCGGGTGATCGTGATCATGGAGCACGCCGCGCGGGACGGATCTCCCAAGATCCTGAAGCAGTGCACCCTGCCGCTCACCGGAGAGCGCTGTGTGCACCGGATCATCACCGAACGGTGCGTGCTGGATGTAGGGGCTGACGGGCTCCAGGTGGTCGAGATCCTGCCGGGGTGGACCCGGGAGCAGATCGCCGAGAGCACCGAGGCGTCCTTGATCTGGTGAGCGGTCCTCCTCGAATCGACATTCGCTGTTCCTGCGGCCAGGTCTATCACGCTGATGCCGCCCACGCCGGGCGGTCGATTCGATGCCGTTGCGGCAACCTGCTGCGGATCGCACCACCCGCGCGGCGGGCCGCCCCCGACCCGCCGCGTCGGCAGCAGGGTCGTCCGATCCACCCCGGCCGCTTGCGACCGTGGATCCAGACCCTCCGAGGGTCCGGCCGGGCACGCGGACTGGTCCGTATCCTCAGTTGGGGTTATCTGGCGGCCGTGCTCGGGTACACGGGGATTCTTTGGCTGTATGGTGACTCCTGGTGGCCCGCGAACGCTTTGCTCTTCGGCCCGCGGTGGCCGGCCCTGGTGCCGGCTCCCTTTCTGGGAGTCGGGGCTGTCCTGGTTCGACCGCGCCTGCTGGGGCCGCTGGCTGCCGCCCTCCTCATCGCGCTGGGGCCCGCCATGGGCTACCGAATCGGATGGAGAACCTGGTTCGGAACCGACTCCACGCGAGATATCCGGCTCGTCACCTTCAACATGCGCGGGGAAGCCAATCCGCAGGCTCTCGACCTTCCCGTGAATCTCGAACCCTACGGGGCCGATATCGTGGCCTTTCAGGAATGCGACGAGGGGGTCGGGACTGGGAAGCGGTGGCCCCAGGGCTGGACCATTCGCTTCGACCAGGGGCTCTGCCTGGCCACGCGTTTCCCGGTAGTCGAGGCCCGGCAGGAAGACGGGGTCCAAGTAGGCGACTTCGGGGAGACCGGCCGAGCCATGCTGTATCGCCTGCGGAGCCCCGTGGGTCTGGTGGACCTGATCGTCCTCCACCTCGAAACGCCCCGGAAGGGGTTGGAGTCGCTTCGCTACGGGGGCGACGCCTCCAGGATGAACCCCAATCTGCTGGTACGCGAGATCGGGGCGCGCCGGATCAGCCGCTGGGTACGCCGGCAAAGCGGAGAAGCAATCGTCGCGGGGGACTTCAATATGCCGGTGGAAAGTGTGATCTACCGGCGGTATTGGGGAGATTGCGGCAACGCCTTTTCCAGCGCAGGGCGCGGCTTCGGATGGACCCGAGTGCTCAGACGCTTTTCGGTCCGGATCGATCATGTGCTGACCTGCGGGGGGTGGCGGCCGATTCGGGCCTGGGTAGGCGCACATCTAGGCTCGGATCATCTCCCATTGATCGTCGATCTGGTGCGGGTGAGGTGAGGCAGCGGCGAGCGAGGGAAGGGGTGAAACAACCGAGAGCGGGGACTTGATCAGCGGTATTTGCTGGCTGCTTCCTCCACATTCGCAGCGCTCAGGATCCCTGATACGACAGCAACGCCCACTCCACCGGCCGCCCGAACTTCACCGACATCCTCAGGGGTGACTCCTCCGATCGCGACGCACGGGATGCCCTTTGCGGCCGCTACGATGGCGCGAAAGCCAGACCGGCCGAGCGCCGCTCCAGCGTCGGCCTTCGTTCGGGTCATTCGCCAGGGCCCCACTCCCCAATAGTCCGCTCCCTGACCTGAGGCGATCTCACTCGCGGTGCCAACGGAGGCGCCAATCACAAATCCTTCCGGCACCAACCGCCGGACCAGTGAGACAGGCAGGTCATCCA
>DATECI010000156.1:0-4140 GCA_035286985.1 Gemmatimonadales bacterium | reverse complement strand
GATCGGGCGTACCAGCGGGGTGGATCGGCCCACCGTGCTGATCCCGGTCCGGTACGACGGGCCCGATCTGGAGGAGGTCTCGGCCCGGACCAGCCTAACCCGCGAGGAGGTGATCCGCCGCCACACCGCGCCGGAGTACCTGGTCTACCTGCTCGGCTTCGCGCCGGGATTCGGCTATCTCGGCGACCTTGACCCGGCGCTGATCCTGCCCCGCCGCAGCGCTCCACGCACCCGGGTGCCGGCGGGCTCGGTGGCGATCGCGGGGGCCCAAACCGCGGTGTATCCGCTTGAGACGCCAGGGGGATGGCACCTGATCGGACGTACCACCCTCTCGCTGTTCGATCCGCGCCGAGACCCGCCGGCCCTGCTCGCTCCGGGCGACCGGGTCCGCTTCGAGGCCTTGGAGTGATCGAGGTCCTCAAGGCGGCGCCCTACGCTACCGTACAGGACCTCGGGTTTCCCCGGGGCCGATCCTGGGGGTTGCCGCCGAGCGGAGCGATGGATCCGCTCCTGCTGCAGTGCGGCAACCTGGCGGTCGGCAACGTCCCCAGCGCGGCGGGGATTGAGTGGGCGCTGGGCCCGCTCATGGTGCGGTTCAGCCAGGAGACGAAGTTTGCCGCGGCGGCAGTCAGGGAAGTCCGAATGGACGATGAGCCATTCGGGCAATCCGGGCTGGTGGCCACCGCACCGCCGGGGGTTCCGATCGCTCTCATCCCCCTCCCCGACACCCGATTCAGCTATCTGGCCGTCCGGGGCGGGATCGACGTGCCGATGGTGCTGGGGAGCCGTTCGACCTATCTCCCCGGGGGGTTCGGGGGACACGAGGGGCGTCGGCTCAGGAACGGAGATCGGTTGGAAACGGCCGGTCAGGAGACGGACAGGGTACGTGAACTCGACCGTCGGGCCGTCGGATCGTCGGACCTTGGGACGGAGGAGGTCGTACTCCGGGTAACCCGAGGACCGCAGTGGGAGCAGTTCCCTCCGTCGGCGAGGGTCCTGTTTTTTTCGAGCCGGTTCACAGTGGACCGCGCCTCCGACCGAAGCGGCTTCCGGCTGGCAGGTCCGGCGGTCTTGCCGCGGGAAGCGGCGACGCTGCCGTCGGAGGCGGCCTGTCCCGGCGCGGTGCAGCTCCCCGACAACGGCCAGCCGATCGTGCTGATGCCGGATGGGCCGACGGTCGGAGGGTATCCCAAGCTCGCGGTGGTGATCCGGATCGATCTGCGGCTGCTGGCTCAGTGCCAGCCCGGCCGCCCGGTCCGGTTTCGGGAAGTCACGCTCGAGGAGGCGAGGGCCGGGTTACGGGCGGAGACCGCTGAGCTTGGCGCGCTGGAAGCGGGCGAGGGGTGAGGTTATCCTCTTGACCATGGCGAGTCCGGTCTCCCAATACCTGCGCCGTCATTTCCGGCATTTCAACGCCGCCACGGTCATCGAGGCAGCCGACGGCTGGCGGCAGTTGCTCGACCGCGGGGGGCAGATGTTCCTCACCATCGCCGGCGCAATGAGCACGGCCGAGCTCGGGCTTTCGCTGGCCGAACTGATTCGGCGGAAGAAGATCCACGGGATCAGCTGCACCGGCGCCAATCTGGAAGAGGACGTGTTCAACCTGGTGGCGCACGAGCATTACGTCCGGATCCCCGGCTACCGCGATCTCACCCGGGAGGATGAGGCGGGGCTGCTCGAGCGTCATCTCAACCGGGTGACCGACACGTGCATTCCCGAAAACGAAGCAATGCGGCGGATCGAAGCCGCCGTGCTGGCGGAGTGGCAAGCCGCTGAGCAAAAAGGGGAGCGGTTCTTCCCGCACGAATTCATGTATCGACTGCTCACCAGCGGGAAGCTCCGGACCAGCTATCAGATCGACCCCCAGGACAGCTGGATGGTGGCAGCCGCCGGGGCGAACCTGCCGATGTTCGTTCCCGGGTGGGAAGACTCCACCCTCGGCAACATGTACTCGGGCCATTGCATCGAAGGCAGAATCAGGAACGTCCATACGGTGCGCACCGGGATCGAGTACATGCTGGCGCTGGCGGACTGGTACCAGCGAACCACTCTCGAGCACCCGGTCGGATTTTTCCAGATCGGAGGAGGGATCGCGGGGGATTTCCCGATCTGCGTGGTGCCGATGCTCCACCAGGACCTGGGGCGGACCCAGGTTCCCTTGTGGGCGTACTTCTGTCAGATCAGCGATTCCACCACCAGCTACGGCAGCTATTCCGGCGCGGTCCCGAACGAAAAGATCACCTGGGGCAAGCTGGGAGTGGACACCCCGAGCTACCTCATCGAGTCAGATGCGGCGATTGTGATGCCGCTGATCGCCGCGCTGGTGCTGGAACAGTGATGCGGGGTCATGGGTTTGGGCTGCCCGAGGGACCGCCCTTCCTGGTAGGATCCTCGTAGGGCCGTAGGATCCATTCGAAGAACACCCAGGTCCGATTCCAGGAGTCGATCTGTTCGGGCGAGTCCACTCGCTCGAGCGTGTTCGGATCCACCCGGCGGCTGAACGCGTGGCCTCCGGAGGAACCCCAGGTCGGGGGATCCACGTAAATCTTGGTCTCGGCGAGATCGGGCTTCAGGGCGCGAAGCTTCCAGACCATCTGCTGATCCTCGACGTAGTCCACATCGGTGTCGTTGGTGGCGACGTGGACCAGGATGGGAACCTTCAGATTCTCGACCTGGTAGAGGGGGGAACGCTTGATGTACTCCTCGCGCTTCTCGAAGGGGAGGCCTTGAATACCGGTCTGGGTGGCGAAGGGTCGCTGATAGCCCGGCCCCTTGTAGGAGAGCCGGAAGACTAGGTTGGTCACCGGGACGATGGCTGCCCCGCCTTTGAATGGATGCTGCTCCCGGAAAAGCAAATGGGATGCGATGAAGCCGCCGTGGCTCCAGCCCATGATGCCGAGGCGGTCGGGATCCACATACGGAAGTGTCTTGAGGTAGTCTACCGCGGAGGCGACGTCGTCAAGCTCCTTCCCGCCGTAGTCAATCAGGTTATGGAAGGTCTCGCCGTATCCGGTGCTGCCGCGGTAATCCGGAGTAATGATCACGTAGCCGCGCTGCACCGCTTCCCGCACAAAGGGGAACATGGTAGTTCCCCAGTTGCCGTGGACGCCGCCATGGACCCAGACCATGGCCGCGTGGCCCCGCTCGCCTCGCTTGGCCAGCGGAGCGAAGAGGTAAGCCGGAATCTCGAGACCGTCCACCGCGCTCTTATAGGTGACCTTCCGAAACTCCATGACCCCGCCGCTTCGGGCCTCGTACACGCTGTCGGTGACGCGCTTGGCGGCCATGTCCCGGGCGTAGTTGCCAGGCGGGGCGTCCTCGGGACGATTGCTGACGTAGAGTTGCGCGGCGCGGGCACTGTCCAGGGGGACACGGGGGCGCCGGGGTTGACCGGGCTCGGCCTGCTGGGCGGCCAGGGACCTGGGGATCGAGCCCAAGAAAAGGGCCGCGAGTAAGAGCGTGGCGAGGCGCATGAACCCTCGAAGGAGAGCGGTGAGGTCTCCGGGAATTATACGCGGGGGACGGGGGACGGGGGAGCCTGATCGAGCTGGCCTGACCTTGCGCCCCCTACCGAACCGGCTGCGAGTCGAGGCTGCGATACTGGAGGGCCTCGCGCACGTGGCCGGCCGCGACGGCGTCCGAGCCCGCGAGATCGGCGATGGTGCGGGCGACTTTGAGCACCCGGTAACAGGCCCGGGCCGAGAGTCCGAGACGCTCCACCGCGGCGCGGAGCAGCTCGGCGATCTCGGGAGTCTGAGGACACTGACGACGGACTTCTCGCGACGACATATGGGCGTTGGCGCGGACTCCGGCCCGGTTACCGAAGCGCTCCCGCTGCCTAACCCGGCAACCCTCGACCCGCTCCCGCACCGCGACGCTGGGCTCGGCGAGGTCCTCGCCCTCCAGGTCCGCGAACGGCAGGGCGGGCACCCGCAGGTGGATATCGATTCGGTCGAGCAGCGGCCCTGAGATTCGCGACCGATACCGATCCAGCAGGAGGGGTCCGCAGGAGCAGGGGCGAATCGGATGGCCGAGATGGCCACAGGGACAGGGATTCATGGCCGCGACGAGGGTAAAGCGTGCCGGAAAGGTGAGCCGGGCGGCGGCCCGGCTCAGGGTCACCACGCCGTCCTCGAGCGG
>DATECI010000155.1:0-2202 GCA_035286985.1 Gemmatimonadales bacterium | reverse complement strand
ACCGTTGACCGTTGACGGTTAACCGTTGACTGTTGTTCCGTGCACCTCTACATCCACGTTCCGTTCTGCGCCCGGCGCTGCAGCTACTGCGATTTTGCCATCGCGGTTCGGCGGGAGGTGCCCTCCGCGGCATTTCAGGCTGCGGTCCTCTCCGAATGGGAAGCGTGGCAACGGCATCCCGCCTGGGCCGACTCTCCCGGGCTCGACACGATCTACTTCGGGGGGGGCACGCCGTCCCGGCTCGATCCGGCCGCGTTGGCAGCGCTCCTCAGCCGGTTTCGGACTGATCGGATTATCGCTCCCGGGGCGGAGGTCACGCTCGAGACCAACCCGGACGATGTGACCACTGCGGCAGCGGATGCTTGGACGGCGGCCGGGATCAACCGGGTGTCGCTGGGGGCCCAATCCTTCTCCGCCCCGGCGCTCGAGTGGATGCACCGAACCCACACTGCAGAGCAGATCAGCGGAGCAATACGCCTGCTCCGGGCGGCGGGCTTCCGAAACGTCTCGCTCGATCTCATCTACGGGTTGCCGGAGGCCGTCAGGCGCGATTGGGTTGAAGATCTCGACCGCGCCCTCGGGCTCGAGCCGGAGCATCTCTCGCTGTATGGCTTGACCATCGAATCGGGAACTCCGCTGAGCCGATGGACGGCGAGAGGGGAATCGATCCCATCCCCAGACGAGCGGGCGGCGCGCGAATACCTGGCGGCGCATGACCGGATCAAACGGGCGGGATACGACCATTATGAGGTTTCGAATGTCGCCCGGCCCGGATTCCGCGCGAAGCACAATTCGGCCTACTGGGCCCGGCGGCACTTCATTGGGCTCGGGCCTTCGGCTCACAGCGGATTCGGCACCGTTCGAGCGTGGAACGTGCGCGAATGGGAGGCGTACCGCCGGCGGTCTGAATCCGGACATTCTCTCGAGGGGAACCGGGAATCAGAGACGCTGGGCCCCGAACAGGTTGCGCTGGAGGAGCTGTATCTCGGGCTTCGCACCGCAGAGGGCATCGCGGATTCGCTGGTGCCGGAGGCGGTCCGGTCCCGGTGGTCCGAATCCGGGTGGGCCGAGGCCCGGTCGGGACGGATTCGGCTCACGCCGGAGGGGTGGCTCCGGCTCGACGCGCTGGTGGCCAGCCTAACTCGTTGCTAGTTTTTCTCTTATGTCCATCAGCGAGAGCCTTACCGAACGCCAGTTCAGAGTGCTCGAGGGCGTGATTCAGATCTACGTCGAGTCGGCGCAACCGGCCGGGAGCGAGGCGGTGGCGCGCCGGTCGCGCCTAGGGATTTCTCCGGCCTCGGTCCGCAGCACGATGGGGGAACTGGAAGCAAAGGGTTACCTGTTCCACGCTCACACTTCGGGCGGAAGAATCCCAACCGAGCGCGGTTACCGAATGTACGTGAGTCGGCTGATGCTTCCGGCCGGCGTTGCCGCGAGCGCCCGGGCCAAGCTTGAGCAGGAGATCGCGCCGGCGGCACGGAACCCCATCGAGGAGATCCTGCGCCGGGCGGCCCAGGTCCTCGGGGTGCTGACCCAGGAACTCGGGATTGCAGTGGCGCCGACCCTGGACCGCCTGGTACTTGAACGGCTCGAGTTGGTGCGGGTGAGCAGGGAGCGGCTCCTGGCCGTTCTGACCCTGCAGGGCGGCATGGTGCGGACGATTTTCGTGGAGATCCCCACCGCGGTCGCCCCCGAGGCGGTGGAGCACGTTTCCCGCATCCTCAACGAACGGCTGGCCGGGCTGCCGCTGGGACAGATCCGCGGCAGTCTGTCGGAGCGGCTGCGCGATGCCAGCGCGGGAGCGGGCGGGGAGCTGCTCAATATCTTCCTCGAAGAGGGGGACGAGCTGTTCGACTTTTCCGATTCCGAGAGCTCGGTCGTCCTGGGCAGCGCCCAGCCCCTGGCGGGACAACCTGAATTCGCCTCGAATGAACGAATGAAGAACCTGCTCGAGCTCACCGAGCGGCGGGACCTGCTCCGGCGCGCCTTCCAGGACCGCCACAAGACCGGGCTCACAATCACGATCGGAAGCGAGAACGAGGATCCCCGGCTGGCCGACTTCACGCTGGTCACCTCGGCCTATCGAAGCGGCGGGTTAAGCGGGGTGATCGGGGTGATGGGTCCGACCCGGATGCCCTACGAAAAGGTCATCGGGCTGGTGGATCACACCAGCCGGATGCTGGAAGGACTGATGGGGTGAGC
>DATECI010000154.1:0-5656 GCA_035286985.1 Gemmatimonadales bacterium | reverse complement strand
GCCGTCCTGCGCTTGGTACAGAATGCTCGCTTGCGCCATGGAAGTGCCGGTCCGGGGGAAAGCGTACTAAATTAGCACCGCACCAGAAGTTAGGCCAAAGCCGAGAGGCGTTCACCGTGTCCAACGCGTATCTGATTGACGGGGTCCGCACCCCGATCGGCAGTCTGGGGGGATCGCTCGCGGGGGTTCGGACCGACGACCTCGCGGCGCACGTGCTGGCGGCGTTGCTGGCCCGGCACCCCCGCCTCGATCCGGTCCGGATCACCGATGTCGTCCTGGGGTGCGCGAACCAGGCCGGGGAAGACAACCGCAACGTGGCGCGCATGGCGCTCTTGCTCGCGGGGCTGCCGACCAGTGTGCCCGGCGAGACGGTGAACCGGCTCTGCGCCTCGGGGATGAGCGCAGTGGCGATCGCGGCACGGGGTGCCCGCCTCGGCGACGGCGATCTCTATGTCGCCGGCGGGGTGGAGCACATGACCCGCGCTCCCTATGTCCTGTCCAAAGCAGCGCAGCCGTTCAGCCGGACCCAGGAGCTCTTCGACACCAGCCTGGGCTGGCGCTTCGTCAATCCCCGGATGCAGGAAAAGTACGGGATCGACTCGATGGGCCAGACCGCCGAGCACGTGGCGGAGGAATGGAAGATCTCGCGGGAAGACCAGGACCGGTTTGCGGCCGGCTCCCAGCATAAAGCGGCAGCAGCACGGGAGCGGGGGCGGTTTGCCGAGGAGATCGTGGCGGTGCCGCTGCCGCCCGGGGGCAAGGGACAACCGCCAGGTCGGTTCGAGCACGATGAGTTCATCCGGCCCGATACCACGCTGGAGATCCTGGCCCGGCTCAAGCCGGCCTTCCGGAGCGATGGGAAGGGCTCGGTCACGGCGGGCAACTCGAGTGGCCTCAACGACGGCGCCTGCGTCCTGCTGGTCGCTTCGGACGAAGGGGTGCGGCAGCATGGGCTCGAGCCCCGGGCCCGGGTGGTCGCGGCGGCGGCAGCGGGGGTCGAGCCTCGCACTATGGGCTTGGGCCCGGTGCCGGCCAGCCGCAAGGCGCTCGGCCTGGCCCAGCTGACCCTCGAGCAGATGGATGTGATCGAGATCAACGAGGCCTTCGCGGCCCAGGTCCTGGCGGGCACCCGGGAGCTGGGGCTGCCCGACAGCGATCCCCGGGTTAACCCCAACGGAGGTGCCATTGCGCTGGGCCACCCGCTGGGGATGAGCGGGGCGCGGCTCCTGCTCACCGCGTTGCGGGAGCTCGAGCACAGCGGCGGGAAGTACGCGCTCTGCACGATGTGTGTGGGGGTGGGACAGGGGATGGCGACGATCCTGGAGCGCGTCTAATGGCAATCTATGAGTTCGAGGGTTTCCGACCGGTCATCCACGAGTCGGCGTTCGTGCATCCGCTGGCCGCGGTCACCGGCCACGTCACCATCGGGCGGGACGTCTATATCGGCCCCGGCGCGGCCGTCCGGGGCGACTGGGGGGCGATCGAGATCCAGGACGGCTGCAACGTGCAGGAAAATTGCGTGATCCACGCGTTTCCCGGCGTCACCGTCGTGCTGGAGGAATCGGCCCATATCGGCCATGGCGCCATCATTCACGGCGCCCGGATCGGGAGCAACGCGCTCATCGGCATGAATGCCGTGGTCATGGACCACGCGGTAGTCGGCGCCGGTGCCATCGTCGGCGCGCTCTCGCTGGTTCGGGAGGGGATGCAGATACCCGATCGGATGATCGCAGCCGGCAATCCGGCTCGCGTAGTCAAGCCGGTCAGTGACGAGATGCTGGCCTGGAAGAGCGAGGGAACCCGGCTGTATCAAGCGCTTCCGGCCCAACTCCACGCGACGCTGCGGGAGTGCGAACCGTTGCGGGAAGCTCCGCCTGAGTCCCGAGCCCAGCCGAAGACCTATGAAACCTGGCGGGAAAGGAAACCCCGGGATGGCTAAGACCGAGCTGCGGGTGCTGGGCAGCTACGCCGAGGGCGCCTGGATCTCCGGGAAGGGAAAGCCCACCGTGCTCCATCACGCCGTCACCGGCGAGCCGGTTGCCGGCGCGTCGAGCGAGGGCCTCGACTTCAAGGGCATGCTCGAGTACGGCCGTACCAGGGGTGGCCCCGTGCTCCGGCGGATGACCTTTCACGAACGGGCCCGGATGCTCAAGGCCCTCGCGGCTTTTCTCATGGATCGGAAAGACAAGTTCTACGGGATCTCCGCGGCGACCGGGGCCACCAAGACCGACTCCTGGATCGACATCGAGGGCGGGATCGGTACCCTGTTCGCCTACGCGAGCCGGGGGCGGCGGGAATTCCCCAACGAGACCTTCTATCTCGATGGTGAGGTAGAGCCGCTCTCCAAGGGCGGCAGCTTCGTGGGCCGGCACCTCTGCGTGCCGCTGGAAGGCGTGGCCGTCCACATCAATGCCTTCAACTTCCCCTGCTGGGGGATGCTGGAAAAGCTCGGTCCCACCTGGCTTGCCGGAATGCCCGCCATCGTCAAGCCGGCCACCGCCACGAGTTACCTCACCGAAGCGATGGTCCGGGAGATCGTCGCCTCGGAAATCTTGCCCGCCGGCGCCCTTCAACTGATCGTCGGGAGTGTGGGAGATCTTCTCGACCATCTCATCTGCCAGGATGTCGTCACCTTCACCGGCTCCGCCGTCACCGGCCGCAAGCTCAAAGCTCATCCCCGCGTCATCGCCGAATCGGTGCGGTTCAACCTGGAGGCGGATTCCCTCAATTTCTCGATGCTCGGGCCCGAGGCGGCGCCGGGAACCGAGGAGTTCGACCTGTTCGTGAAGGAAGTGGTGCGGGAGATGACCGTGAAGGCGGGCCAGAAGTGCACCGCGATCCGCCGCACCCTCGCTCCAGCTCCCATGGTGGACGACGTCATCGGGGCGATCGCCCAGCGGCTTCAGGGCGCCACGCTGGGCGATCCGGCCCTGGACGGGGTTCGCTGGGGGCCGCTGGCCAGCCGGGGCCAGGTGGAGGATGTCCGTAAGCACCTCGAGGAGCTCAAGGCCGGGGCCGAAGTCGTGTATGGAGACCCCGACCGGTTCGAGGTAGCCGGCGCCGACCCGGCAAAGGGGGCCTTCTTTCCGGCGGTGCTGCTCCACTGCCCTAACCCGCTCGACCGGAGCGAGCCGCACGACGTCGAGGCGTTCGGCCCGGTCAACACCGTCATGCCGTACCGGTCGGTCGAGGAAGCGATCGAGCTGGCCAAGCGGGGCCGGGGCTCGCTCTGCGGCTCGGTCTTTACCGCGGACGACGACGTCGCCCGGCAAGTCGTGCTGGGCACCGCGGCCTGGCACGGGCGGCTCCTGCTGATCAATCGCCACAGCGCGAAAGAATCCACCGGCCATGGCTCCCCGCTCCCCCATCTGGTGCATGGCGGTCCCGGACGGGCCGGTGGGGGGGAAGAGCTGGGCGGCGCGCGGGGCGTGCTGCACTACCTGCAGCGCACCGCGCTGCAGGGGCATCCAACCACCTTGAGCCATGTCACCGGAACCTGGATCAAGGGCGCGGCCACGCCGACGGACGTGGTGCATCCGTTCCGCAAGTTCTTCGAGGATCTCCGGATCGGCGACACCCTCTTCACCGCGCGCCGCACCGTCACCGAGGCGGACGTGGTGAACTTCGCCGGGATCTCGGGCGACCGTTTCTATGCCCACGTGGACGAACTGGCCGCCAAGCGTTCCATCTTCGAGCGCCGGGTGGCGCACGGCTACTTCGTGCTGGCGGCCGCGGCAGGGCTCTTCGTGGATCCGGACGAGGGGCCGGTGCTCGCCAACTACGGCCTCGAGGCGCTCCGGTTTGTGAAGCCGGTCTATCCCGGCGACACGATCCGGGTCCGGTTGACGGTCAAACAGAAGACCGCCAAGGAAACCCCGCCGAACGGGATTCCCCAGGGGGTCGTCGCCTGGGACGTGGAAGTGACCAACCAGAACGACGAGCCGGTCGCGGTGTACACGATTCTCACGTTGGTGCGGCGGCGGGGCTAGGCGCCCGCCGGTGCGCAATGCCTACCGGAGCGGTATGTTCCGCTCACTTCCTTCGGAGCTACCTATGAACTGTCGAATCAACGTCCGCGCCGCGGGGCTCCTGGTCCCATTGTTGATCCTCGCCGGGTGCAAGAGCAACGAGCAGAAGCAGGCGGAAGCGGCGATGCGCCAGCTGGCGGAGGTGGGAAAGCAGATGGGAGAGGCGGTGGGCGCCGCCGCCGGCGCGGGCGCCGCCATGGGCGGGGTCAAGGCCACCGAGCCGGTGGACTTTCGCGAGCTCAAGAACCTGCTTCCCGAGGACCTCTCCGGGATGAAGCGGACCAGCAGTGAAGGCCAGACCTCCGGGGCGATGGGATTTACCGTCTCGAATGCGGAGGCCCGCTACGAGTCGGAGGAGGGCTCTAATATCAAAGTTTCGATCACCGACATGGGTGCCGTGGCGGGGGTGGCGGCCATGGCAACCTATGCGTGGGCGCTGGCCGAGATCGACCGGGAAACCGAGAGCGGGTACGAGCGCACCATGACGATGGGGGGGCATCGGGGCTACGAGAAGTACGACCGGGAGAGCAAGTCGGGCGAGATGAGCCTGCTCGTGGCGGGCCGCTTCGTGGTCGAGGTGGAGGGGTACGCGGTCTCGGTGGATGCCCTCAAGGACGCCCTCGGCAAGGTGGACGTAGGGAAGCTGGAAGGGATGAAGAACGTGGGGGTGAAATAAGAGAGACTATGCGCATGCCCGCTTTGCTTTCCCTGCTCGGACTGGCCGCTCTTCCCCTGGCTGCCCAGACGACGCCGGGCGACCCGCGGCTCGACCGGCTCAAGAAGGAGCTGGTGGCCGATATCGACTCGCGGGCCAAGTTCACCCAGGAAGTGGTGGACCAGATCTTCTCGTTCGGCGAGCTCGGATTCCAGGAGTTTGAGACCACCAAGTACCTGGTGGGGATGCTCCGAAAAGAAGGGTTCACCGTCCAGGAGAACTACCTCGGCATCCCGACCGCGTTCGTCGCCACCTGGGGCTCGGGCCACCCGGTCATCGCGCTCGGCACCGACATCGACGGGATTCCCCAGGCCTCCCAGAAGCCCGGGGTGGCCTGCCGCTCCCCGCTGGTGCCGGGAGCGCCCGGGCACGGCGAGGGCCACAACAGCGGGATGGCCGTCAACATCACGGCGGTGCTCGCGCTCAAGAGAATCATGGAGCGGGACAAGCTTCCTGGCACGCTCAAGGTCTGGCCCGGGGTCGCCGAAGAGCAGATCGGGACCAAGGCGTACTACGTGCGGGGCGGGCTCTTCAGCGACGTGGATGTGAGCTTCTTCAGCCACGTCTCCAGCAACTTCGGCGTGGGCTGGGGCTCGCCTGACGGCACCGGGTTGGTATCGGTCCTGTACACCTTTCGTGGCATCTCGGCGCACGCGGCTGGGGCGCCGTGGCGGGGCCGGAGCGCGCTCGACGCCGTGGAGCTCATGAACATCGGCTGGAACTACCGGCGCGAGCATCTCCGTCTGGCGCACCGGTCGCATTACGTGATCCCTACCGGCGGCGATCAGCCCAACGTGGTCCCCCAGGTGGCGTCGGTGTGGTACTACTTCCGGGAACTCGATTATCCCAACATCAGGGCGCTCTGGGCCCTCGGGGATTCGATGGCCCAGGCGGCGGCGATGATGACCGGTAC
>DATECI010000153.1:0-4188 GCA_035286985.1 Gemmatimonadales bacterium | reverse complement strand
CTCCCCCTGAGGTGGACCCGGCGAACGAGGCGATCTTCCATCAGTACACCATCCGGGTGCCCCGCCGGGATGCGTTGCGGGAGCATCTCCTTGCGCGCGGCATTGGATGTGCGGTGTACTACCCGCTTGCTCTCCACCTCCAGCGGTGCTTTGCCAGTCTCGGGTACCGGCCCGGCAGTTTGCCTGAAGCCGAGGCGGCCACGGCGGAAGTGCTGTCGCTCCCGGTGTACCCGGAGCTGACCGAGGCGCAGCAGGAGGTGGTGGTGGAGGCGGTTCTGGAGTTCTACGGCGGAAGGATGACCTGATGGCGGCAGCAGACCAACTCCTCAAGAAGGCCGAATCACGCGACGTGCTCTTCGGCATCGTCGGGCTCGGTTACGTCGGACTCCCCCTCGCGGTGGAACTGGCGAATGCGGGTTACCGGGTCTTAGGGTTCGATGTGCTCCAGCGGGTCGTGACCGGACTCAACGCCGGGCATTCCCACGTCAAGGATGTCTCCGACGCCCAGCTCGAAGCCATCCGGCGGGCCGGCCGGTTTGAGGCAACAACCGACGGCAGCCGGCTCCGGGAGGCGGACGCCATTTCGATCTGCGTGCCCACGCCCCTCTCGAAATTCAAAGACCCCGACGTGAGCTACATCGTGGCCGCGACCGAGACGGTCAAGAAGGCCCTGCGGCCGGTGCAGGCCATCGTCCTGGAAAGCACCACCTATCCCGGCACTACCCGGGAGATCATGCTGCCGGCCCTGGAATCCACCGGGCTCAAGGTGGGAAAGGATTTCTTCCTGGCGTTCAGCCCGGAGCGGGTGGATCCCGGCAATCCGGTCTACCAGACTCGGAACACGCCCAAGGTGGTGGGCGGCATCACCCCGGACTGCCTCCGGGTGGTCTGCGCGCTGTACCAGCCGGCGATCGAGACGCTGGTGCCGGTCTCGACAACCGAAGTGGCCGAATTGGTGAAACTGCTCGAAAACACGTTCCGGAGCGTCAACATCGGACTTGCCAACGAAATGGCCATCGTGTGCGACAAGCTGGGGGTGGACGTGTGGGAGGTGATCGACGCGGCCGCCACCAAGCCTTTCGGCTTCATGAAGTTCTCTCCCGGCCCGGGCCTGGGCGGGCATTGCATTCCCATCGACCCGCACTACCTCGCCTGGAAGATGCGGGGGCTCAATTACAAGACGCGCTTCATCGATCTAGCAGGCGAGCTCAACACCGAGATGCCGGCCTTCTGGGTGCACAAAGTCGGGGAGGCGCTCAACCAGCACAGCAAGGCGGTGCGGGGCTCCACGGTGCTGGTGTTGGGGGTGGCGTACAAAAAGGACATCGACGATCTCCGGGAAAGCCCCGCGCTGGACATCATCAAGCTCCTGGAACAGCAGGGGGCCACGGTGGCCTACCACGATCCCTACGTGCCGGAGTTCGAGGAAGACGGGCACCGTCACGCCTCCGTCCCGCTCACCGCAAACACGCTCGCGCGGGCCGACTGCGTCGTTATCGTGACGGATCACTCCTCGGTGGATTACGAGCTGGTGCGCCGCCAGGGCCGGATGATTGTGGATACCCGTAACGCGCTCCGGCGCGGGAAGGGGGTAGCGTGAAGGTCACCGTTATCGGGAGCAGGTATGTCGGGCTGGTGGCCGGCGCCTGTCTGGCGGAGACTGGGAACGAAGTCATCTGTGCCGATGTGGACGCGCCGAAAATCCGCCGGTTGCAGCAAAACGATCTGCCCATTTATGAACCGGGGCTAGAAGGACTGGTCCGGGATAATCAGGGGGCCGGCCGGCTTCGCTTCACCACGGATCTCGCCGAGGCAGTGCGCCACGGCCGGGTGATCTTCATTGCGGTGGGAACTCCCGCGGACGAGGACGGGAGCGCGGATCTTCAACACGTCCTCGAAGTGGCCCGAGCCATCGGGGAATACATGAACGAGCCGAAGGTCGTGGTGACCAAGTCCACGGTTCCGGTCGGCACGGCGGAGCTGGTCCGGACGACCATCCGGGCCCAGACCCGGGAGCGGTTCGAGCTCTGCTCCAATCCGGAATTCCTCAAGGAGGGCGCTGCGATCGACGATTTCATGAAGCCCGACCGGGTCGTACTGGGGGTGGACAGCGAGGAAGCGCGCGAGGTGATGGGTGCGCTGTACGCGCCCTTCGTTCGGACCGGCAATCCGATCCTGTTCATGGACATCGCGTCGGCTGAAGTGACCAAGTATGCCGCCAACGCGATGCTCGCCACCCGGATATCGTTCATGAACCAGATTGCCGATTTCTGTGATCGGGCCGGCGCGGATGTGGCCCGGGTGCGACAGGGCATCGGCACCGACCGCCGGATCGGGAGTGCGTTCCTGTTTCCCGGACCGGGGTACGGGGGGTCTTGCTTTCCCAAGGACGTGAAGGCGCTCATCACCGCGGCGCGGGGGCTGGGGATGGAGCCGACCCTGCTCGACGCGGTCGAGGCGGTCAACGAGCGGCAAAAGCACCTCCTGCTCGAGCGGGTGCTGCAGCGGTTCGGCGCTTCGCTCCAGGGGCGGCAGATTGCGGTCTGGGGGCTCGCCTTCAAGGCCGAGACCGACGACATGCGGGAAAGTCCCGCGATCCCGCTGCTGGACGGGATCCTGGCCGCCGGGGGAGCGGTGCGGGCCCACGATCCCAAGGCGGTGCCGATTGCGCGGAGTCTGTATGGCGACCGGGTTCATTACGCCAGCGATCCCTACGATGCGCTGGCGGGATCGGACGCGCTCGTTGTAATGACCGAGTGGCTGGTGTACCGGAACCCGGACTTCGATCGGATGCGCAGGCTGCTGTCCGAGCCGGTGGTGTTCGACGGCCGCAACCTGTACGACCCGCAGGGCATGCGGAAGTTGGGCTTCGAGCACTACGGCATCGGCCGGGGCGGAAAGGTTCGGGCCCGGTGAGGATGCTGGTGACGGGAGCCGCCGGATTTCTCGGCTCCCACCTGGTCGACCGGCTGCTGGCCGAAGGACACACGGTGCTGGGGATGGACAATTTCATCACCGGCAATCCGGGCAATGTGGAGCATTTGAAATCCGAGCGCCGGTTCCGGTTAGTGCGGCAGGATGTTTCCCAACCGTACCGGGTAAGCGGGCCGCTCGACGGGGTGTTCCACCTCGCCTCGCCCGCCAGCCCTCTGGATTACCAGCGGTGGCCGGTGGAAACGCTCATGGTCGGGAGTTACGCCACTCATCGCGCGCTGGTGCTCGCGCGGGCCAAGGGTGGGCGTTTCTTCCTGGCCTCGACCTCCGAGGTCTACGGTGACCCGCTGGTGCACCCGCAGCACGAAGGGTACTGGGGAAACGTCAATCCGGTCGGGCCCCGGGCGATGTACGACGAGGCCAAGCGCTTTGCCGAAGCCCTGACCACCTCGCTGCGACGGGCCCATGGTGCCGATATCCGGATTGCGCGGATCTTCAACACCTATGGCCCGCGGATGCGGCCCCGGGATGGACGGGTGGTTTCCAACTTCATCGTCCAGGCATTGTCCGGCGAGCCCATCACCATCTACGGCGATGGGTCGCAAACTCGGTCGTTCTGTTACGTGAGCGATCTGATCGAGGGGCTCTACCGCCTTTTCCAGGGCGATCGGAGCGAGCCCACCAATCTCGGCAACCCGAATGAGTTCACAGTGCAGGAGCTGGCGGAGACGGTGAAGGAGATGACCGGGAGCGCTTCACCGATCGAGCACCGGCCGCTGCCCCAGGACGACCCCCGGGTCCGCCAGCCCGATATCAGCGCGGCCAAGGCTGCCCTCGATTGGGTGCCGAAGGTCTCGCTTCGGGACGGCCTGACCGCCACCATCGAGTATTTTCGACAGGTCGTCCGCCGCTAGTACCGGATTATCTTTCCCTCGTGCAAGTCAGCGTCGAACACCTGCTGGCCCAGGCGCGGGAGCGCTTTGCGGTGCAGGACTATTACGGGGTCGTGCACCTCGTCGAAGAGGTGCTCGCCGGGGGGCACCGGTTCGCCGACGCCCATCAGCTGCTGGGGCTGGCGTTTGCGTTTCTGGGCCAGCGCGAGCGGGCGCTCGAGGAGTTCGAGCGGGCCCTGGCGATCAACCCGCGCTACCTCGAAGCCCACATCCATCGCGGCATCGTGCTGAACGAGCTGGGCCGGAGTGAGGAAGCCGCCGTGGCATTTCGGGCGGCCGTAAGTGGGGGGGGGGGGGGGGG
>DATECI010000152.1:0-2564 GCA_035286985.1 Gemmatimonadales bacterium | reverse complement strand
CGCCTTGAGCTCCTCGAACCAGTTCTCGGCCGGGGTAGCCGGCCGAGCCTGCGGGTTGGGCAACTGGCGGAAACCCGCCCGCACCTGCATTCTACGGGGTCCCCACCGATGGGTCCCGTGCAACTGGAACGCCTGGCGGTCGCTCTCGAGGACCGCTACCCCGCAACATGGCGACGGGGAAGTGACGCTCAGGAGGTCAGCTGCGCGAGGTCCTCTCGAACAGCGCGGCGACCTCGATGATTAGTGGCTCGGCGAGTTCCGGCGGATGCCAGATGAGCCGCTCCGTGAGCCGCCGAACGACAACTCCGTCCGCCCGCGACACCTCAATGCACCTTTCGTCGAGATCGACCCGCCAGACCTCTCGAATGCCGAGAGCGAGATAAGCAGGTGACTTGTGATCCCGGTCGTACACCCGCGAACCGGCTCCCGAGACTTCGATCGCGAGCCACCAACGGTGCACCGCTGTCCAGCGGGTTTCCGGTCCGATGCCGCCCTCGGGCTCATCGGCCGGGATGACGAGGATGTCCGGCTCCAAGTGAGTGCTCGGCTCCACCTCCACGGTGCCCCGGGGAAAGACCGCCGCCAGCTGCGGCGCGAGATACCGGTTAAGCACCCAGAGCAGGCGACCCACGACGACCTCGTGCAGCGGGGCCGGCCCGGGACTCACCAGCAGGATCCCGTCCAGCAACTCGTAGCGGTTGCCGTCGTCCGGGAAGGACTCGAGATCGGCGATGGTGTAACGCGGCACCACGACGGGCATGGCCATAAGCTAGGGACTCGGCGAATGGGGAGGCAACTCGGCATCCGGCATTCTGGCGCGACCACCGGGGCCTTCGATAACCGATCTCCCGCGAGCCGGGGCCTTCCAACGCTGAGCAAGAGGCAGGCGGCATGACCGAGGCACTGAACCGGCTGACCACCGCCCTGGCCGACCGGTACCGGATCGAGCGCCAGCTCGGCCAGGGCGGCATGGCCACGGTGTACCTCGCCGAGGACCTGCGCCACCGCCGCAAGGTAGCCCTCAAACTGCTTCGGCCCGAGCTCGCCGCGGTCATCGGCGGGGACCGCTTCCTGCACGAGATCACCACCACCGCGAACCTGCAGCATCCCCACATCCTGGCGCTGTTCGACTCGGGCCAGGTAACGATCACCGACCCCGATCGGGGTGATTCTATCCGGACGGTGTTCTACGTGATGCCGTACGTGGAGGGGGAATCGCTCCGCGACCGGCTGCTCCGCGAGAAGCAGCTTCCGGTGGAAGAGGCGCTGCGGATCGCCGGGGAGGTGGCCTCCGCGCTCTCCTACGCCCATCGCCACGGCATCATCCACCGCGACATCAAGCCGGAGAACATCCTGCTCCACGACGGCCAGGTGTTGGTCGCCGATTTCGGGATCGCTCTGGCCGCGAGCACCGCGGGAGGGGCGCGGCTGACCGAGACCGGCCTCTCGCTCGGCACGCCCCAGTACATGAGCCCCGAGCAGGCGATGGGAGAGCGCACTCTCGACGCGCGCAGCGACCTCTATGCCCTCGGCTGCGTGCTGTACGAGATGCTGGCCGGAGAGCCCCCCTTCACCGGGCCTACCGTTCAGGCGATTGTGGCGCGGGTTATGACCGAGGCGCCGAGGCCGCTGCGGATCCAGCGGCACACGGTACCGGAGGGGGTCGAGGCGGCGGTCGTCAAAGCGCTCGAGAAACTCCCCGCCGACCGGTTCGCGACCGCGGCGGAATTCGCCGAAGCCTTGCTGCGCCCCGTCCCGGTGACGGCGAGCGCCGCAACTGCGGCGGCCCCGACCACCGTCCTCCCGGGCACCCGGAGCGCGCTTTCACGCCAGGCGTTGCGCTTCGCGCCCTGGATCCTGGCGGCCGCCGGGATCGCCGTGGCCGGCTGGTCGCTCACTCGGACCCGGGCCGCGCCTGCACGTCCCCTGGTGCGCTACTCGCTAATCCCGCCGGAGCATTCCCGGATTCTGGATGTCGGCGGGCCCCCGGTGACGATTCAGCCGGACGGGGCCGGCCTGGTGTACATCGGGCTGGTGAGCGGCCGCCCCCGGCAACTGCTTCGCTGGCGGTTCGACGGCGGTACGCCCGTGCCGCTCCCAGGGACCGACAACGCAGCCTGGCCGTTCTTCTCGCCCGACGGAGAGTGGGTCGGGTTCTTGAGCGGCGGGCAGCTGCGCAAGGTCCGAATCGATGGAGGCGGGGTGGCCACGATCGGGGCCGCCGGTACAGCGGCGGGAAGCTTTCGGGGAGCGACCTGGACCCCAAAAGGCGACATCGTGTTTGCCACCTCGTCCGGGCTGTTTCGGATCCCAGCGGAAGGCGGGCCGTTACAACACGTCGCCCTGGGGGCGGGCTCCGGGCAGCTGGCCTTCTTCCCCGCAGCTCTTCCCACCGGGGACGTGGTCGTCGGATTGGTCGGCCAGACGGGGGCCAACCCTACCGAGCTGGTGGTCATTTCCCTCCCCACCGGTCGGATCACGCGGTTGGGGCTGCCCGGTTCCAATCCGAGGTACGTGGAACCCGGGTACCTGGCCTTCACCAACACCGAGGGCAGCTTGCTGGG
>DATECI010000151.1:0-7044 GCA_035286985.1 Gemmatimonadales bacterium | reverse complement strand
GATGATGTCCACCGGGGCGCCCAGGTCCGAGATCAGGGCCCGCTGCAGTTCGCTCGCCAGCGCGCTGGCCGCGGCCGTCTTGGCCAGGGCCACCTGTTGCTCCCGGGTGGCGAGTGCGAGCGGATCGGCGGAGCCTACTGTGAGCAGAGAAATAAGCTGGGGCTCCGACAGCGGGGGACGGTCAGGCGGCGTGCGCAGGGTGAGCTTGGGCACCAGCAGGGTCCCGGTAATGTGGGCGATTACCGGAATGTCCTGGGCGCTCTGCTGGGGCGCCCGGACGATATGCTGAGCCTCGACGTCGAGCTCGGCGTTGAGATCGCCGAAATAGCGGACGGTGCCCCGCTCCACGGTGAAGGTGCGGTTGATGAATCCGCCCGCCTTCAGCGTGTAGGTCCCCCGCGGCACGTTGAGATCCCCATCCACCCGATAGATGGCCCGGGTCTTGTTGACCAGCATGCTGCCCTCGAGCTGGAAGTTCGCCTCGTTGGACCGGAGCCAGACGGCCTCGCCGATCTCGAGCTGGAGGTTCCGGATCGCGAGCGAATCGAGGAACCGGCTTTGGAAGGCGGCGCCGAGGGAGTATTTCCTGAGGGCCAGCGTATCCACCAGATCGGCAAACAGCGGGTCCTCCAGATTGACGATCTCCTTCTCCACCAGATCGGCAAAGTAGATCACGCTGTTGGCGACCCGGCCCCGGCCGGTCAGCGCCGGGTGAAGCAGCGTTCCGGTCAGCCGGACCTCGGCGGTGCTCCGGAGCGCCATGAAGTTATCGACGTCCATCACTTCGAAGTCGCGGGCATCCAGGGCCAGGTCGAGCGCCGGCCGGGTTAGCCGCTCGAGCCGCAGCCCCCCGCCGATGTCGAGGGTGCCGTACCGACCGCCCACCCGCAGGCCGTCGGCAAGCACGGAATCGCCCGCCAGCCGGATGGTTCCTGCGATCTCTTGGTAGCGGACCCCGAGGCCCGGTACCGTCGCGGCACCGTCCCGCAACCGGATCCAGCCTGCCAGACGGGGCGTGTCCCAGGTTCCCTCGACTCGGGCATCGAGGTCCAGCACGCCGGTCACCCGCCGCAGGTTCGGGGTGAAGGCTTCCACGATCGCCAGATCAATGCTGTCGCCCCGGGCCACGATGCTGAGCGGGCCGGGGAGTTGCCGGGTGGCCACCTCCGTGAGGGCCAGATCGATCGGCAACGTGGCGTCCGCCTGCACCACCGGCTTTCCGGTTCGCCAGAACGTCAGGTTGGTCCGGAGCTGGCGCTCCCGGTAATCAAAGGCGGCGCGGATCAGCGGAGCCTTGAAGTCGCTGAACACCGCGCCGGTCAGCGAGCCGGTTCCCCGGAACTCGGGCTCCCGCGCCGTCCCGCTCAACCTTGCGTCGAACGCCACGGACCCTTGCAGGCCGGTCGGGTCGCGCTGAGCCAGCCCATACAGGTCGCGGAGCTCGACCCCGAGCATTCGCACCGACAGCTGGCCGGGGCCCAGCCGGGGAATTGCTCCGGCGAGCTCCACGCTGCCGGACCCGTCGCGGGTGACGAACCGCACGGTATCGAGGGCGATCAGCGAGTCCCTCAGCACCGCGTGGAGCGGACGTTCGAGAGACCAGCGCCGCCCCAGCAGATCCAGGTTTAGGCTGTCGGCGCCCAAGAAAGTGCCCTCTTTCCCGGCCAGCTCCTGATACCGGCCGCCCGCGCTCACTCGACCGGCCTCCCCTGCCGCCACCGCGGCGGCCCACCGCAGGGAATCGGGCCGCCCCCGCGCTTCCCCGGTAAGGCCGGTAAAGAGCAGCCGGCGAACCCAGAGCGAGTCCGCGAATACCGTGGTGAGCAGCGAGGCATTCTCCCGGTTCCAGGCGAGCTGGCCTCCGAGCGTCTTGCCACGAAAGCCGAGCCAGCGCATCGAGTCGATCGCGGTGCTCGCCTGGACCTCGAGCGAGGGTAGCGCACCCGTGAGCACCAGATCGGCGCGGCCCCGGCCCCGCAGCAACGCGTTCCGGCCCGGCTCGGTCGGGTCGCGGCGAAATCCGGTGGCAACCAGCGCCAGCGAATCGAACGGAGCGAGATCGGTTGCCTCGACGTGAAAGGCGAGCCGGCCCGAATGAGGCACCACCCATCCGAGCGCGCCGCCGCCCTCGAGCCGTCCGCCCCGCCACTCGGCCACCATCGGGTCGACCGTGATGAGCGAGTCCGCCGCATGGAGTCGCAGCCGGACCAAATCCAGCGGGAATCCCGCCAGGGAGCTCGCTCCCAGTGTCACATCGAGCCTTCCCGCCGGGGCGGTGGCCGAATCCACCCGGCCGGTCGCCTCGAGCCGGCCCAGGAGCCGGGTTGGCGGTGCGCTCGTCACGATGGCCGAGAGATCGAGACGCTCGAACGCCAGGCGGAGCGAGTCGGCGCCCCACCGGGGCGGCAGCAGCGTGACCCCGCCGCGGGCCCGCACCTTCCCCAGCGATCCCCCCACGTCCGCATCGACCGCCAGGGTTTCCAGGCTGCCGGCAAGCTTGACGCTGCCCCCCAGCGATCCCCGCGTGGCGAGTGACGGATAGGACCCTCGGAGGCCGGCAAAGACCAGCGAGTCGAGCACCACGTCGAGCTCGAGCCCGAGCAGCTCCCCCCGGGTATCCATTCGCACCATGCCGGTGAGACGACTCGGCGGCAGCTCAGCGTCCCGGTGCACCGCAGTCCCCTGGAACCCGGCGTTTTGTAACGGACCGGTCAGGGTGCCTTCCGCGGTGAGCCGGCCGTTCAGCGTGACCGAGGGCGAGATCAGCCGGACGGTACGGAGGTCCACCTCCGCGCTCCGAAGCCGGGCCCCCTCGAAGAACAGGCCCTCGGGTTCGCCGAGCCGGAGCGGGCCGGCCAACGAGAACCGGCTTACCGCGCCGCCCGGCACCAGAGCGTCCTCGAATTGCCAGTCGAGCGCCACGGTCATACCGTCGAAAAACCCCTCCGCTTCGAGGGGGCCGCTCACCCGCCCCTGGAACGGGAGGGTGTCGAGGTAGGGCCGAACCGCCTCCAGGTCGAGGTTGTGCAGAGTCAGGGTGAGACCGCGGAATCCTAACCCGCGATGGATGTCTGCGAGGGCCACCAGCCGGCCGGCCACGCGGCTGGTGGCGTCGCCCACCGCGAGATCGGTGATCGCGAACTCGGTGCGGGAGCCGCTCACCGAGGTGCCCCGCACCCGCGCCGAGCCGGTGAACGACGGGAACTCGGGCGAGATCCAGCGCAGATCCGCCAGGTCCAGCTGGGGAGCGTCGAACTGGAACCGGTAGAGTATGGTGTCCCGGGGCCAGTCGATCCGGCCGGCCCCGCTGGCCCGGGTCCCGGGAAGCTCGATGCGCTCCGCCTGGAAGAGCAGTGAATCGCCCCGGGTTCGGAGCACGCCCCGGAGGTGCCGGATGTCGAGCGCCGGATCGCTGATCCGCGCGGCGAGCCGCCCGATCCGGGCGGTGATCGGCTGCCGCTCCGGAGTCGAGAGCCGGAGGAGCGGGATCGCGCCGGTGAGCCCCAGGACCGTGCGGATCTGCTCCAGCCCCTCTGGTCCCGGCTCGATCCGGCGGCCCGGCTGCTCCCGCTCGGCGGCCAGCGCCGAATCCGTCTGCGCTCTGGTGCGGAGCCGCCCGTCGGGGTTCCACGGAAGCCGGATCGTCACCCGGCCTTCCTCGATCGTGAGATTCCGGATTTCGATGAGCGGCGAGCGCCCGCCCGGTCCTTCACCCAGCCGGAACACCTCCTCGAAGTTGGTGCGCCCGGAACGGCTTCCCCTGCTCCGGTGTTGCAGGATCTGGATCTCGGGGCGGAGGAGCCGGGCCTCGCTCAACACGAAGCGTCCGGCCCAGAGGTCGGTGAGCTGATAGCCGACCTCGACCCGGGGCACCGACACGAGCAGCTCGCCCGCGGTGTCGCGGATCACCACGTCGTGCAGCGTGAATCCTTCGATCCACGAGCCGCTCACCGAACCAAGATGCAGGGACCCCCGCAGGAAGCGGTGGGCCTGGTCGCTCAGCAGCCGGACCATCAGGTGCCGGCCCGGGGGCGTGAACAGGAGCGCCGCGGCCACCCCAATCACGGTTGCCACCGCGCCCGAGACCAGAATGAAGCAGGAGCGCGCGATCCGGCGGTGCATCAGAACGCCTGCCCGACCGAGAACTGCAGTACGATCCCCCGGCCCGTGGTCCGGGCCCGCTGGTACTCGTCCTGGATCCGCACCAGCTCGCCGCCCCGAGTGACCTTGTAGAGCGGACCCGGGAGCAGGCGGTGCCAGTTGTAGGCCGCGTCCAGCCGCACCGGTCCGAGCGGCGTGATGAATCGGAGGCCCGCTCCCGGCGTGATCCGGAACGAGGGGTGCGAGCCCGGCCCGGTGCCGCCCCGCTCCCAAACGCTTCCGGCATCCACGAACACCGCGAGCCGGACCAGATCGGTGTAGATCGGCGAGGGCATCCGGAGTTCCACGTTCGCGACGACCAGCGTATTCCCGCCGGTGGCCGCGATCTGGACCGAATCTTCGGGGATGTCGATCGCACCGCCCGCCAGAGTGTCCAGGGCGCTCTCCCGCACCACGTATACCAGGGGGCCCAGCTGGTTCCGGCTGTAGCCCCGCACGTCGTTGGGACCTCCGGCATAGAAGCGCTGCTCCGGAGGGACGAAGTTGGCCGCGCCGCTTCCCCCCAGCACCAGGCGCGGCGCGAACACCGTACCGGCCCGGAGATGGACCGCCAGCACCGAGCTGCCGACCGGCCGGTACCCCGCGGCGTCCCCGATCAGGCGGGTGAACTCCGCGAAGCGCGACGACCCGATCACGGTGGAGCTGGCGGTGATTTCGCTCGACAGGGTCGAGCCCCGAGTGGGGTCGAGCGGGTTGTTGACCCGCACCCGCTGCATCCCGAGCGTGAGCGTGGCGAGCGGCCGGCGCTGGCGCAGCTGGGCCACGTCGGTCTCCACGCAGGCGTTGAAGAACGCGCAGAACGACACCGCGCTCGCCTCGGTATGCCCTGACGCCAACCGGTAGGTCAGGGTGACGGGAATCCGGGACACGGTTTCCCGGATCAGGGTAACGCTACCGCCGAACTCCTCCCGCAGGTAGACCAGGAATTCACTGCGCCGTTCCGCGAAGAGCGACAGGGCGAGGGAGTTCGAGGGCGACAGAAAGACCGGCCGCCGGAACGACGCCGTGACGCTGTAGTTGGCCCGGACCGAGCCGATCGAATCCTCCTTGAGCGCAGAGCACAGAAAGGAGTTCTCGAGCCCGGTCCTGAAGGGCCGGCCCACCCCGATCTTGGAGACCTGCGCCGAGACGTCGAAGATCTGGCCGCGGCCCAGTGCGTTGCGGGCCGTCCATCCGGCGCCGCCCCGGAAGCAATCGATGGTGCCGTAACCCGCGGCCAGCCGGATCCGGTGGAACGGGGCCTCGACGACCTGGATCGTAATCGGCACCACGCCCGACCCCGAGACGTAGTGGGCGGTATCGAGCGCCACCGCGGCGAATCGGAACAGCTCCGAGCGATAGAGATTCAGCTGGCTCTGGGCGATATCCCGTTCCCGGAAGTCCCGGCCCGGCTCGGTAGCGAGCAGCGAGCGCACGAAGACCGAGTCCACCACCCGGGTGCCCTGCACGTTGATCTCGCCGATAACTGCGGTCGGGCCCGGCTCCACCAGCAGATTCACCTCGGCCCCGCGCCGGGCGCTGTCCACCTGGAACCGCCGCACCAGCACCCGCGCCTCCGGGTAGCCCCGGTCGCGGAGTCGGGTCTGGATCGTGTCCGCCGCGGCGATCAGCAGGATCCGGTCGAAGGGCCGCCCCACCCGCAGGGGAAGGTCCTCCAGCAGCTGCTCGCTCCGGGAAAGGGTGTCGAGGCCCGCGATGTCCAGGGAGGTAACCCGGACCGGCTCGCCCTCCGCGATCCGGAAGGTGATGAAGACGTCTTCCGCCGTCCGGGTGACCGTGGTATCCACCGCGACTTCGAGGAAGCCGTGGATGCGGTAGAACAGCCGGAGCCGCTCCACGTCCCGCCGGAAATCCTGCTCGTTGAAGCGGCGCTTCTCTCCCAGACCGATCCAGCTCACCAGCGGGAATGTCGCAAACCCGCTCGAGCTGGTCGTGGCGATGGCCGTCTCGAGCTCCCAGTCCGGGAACGATGCATTGCCCTGGAAGGCGAGCCGGCGCACCACCAGCCCCCCCCCTTCCTCACCGGCCTGGGCCGAGGCTCCCTCGAACCCGGTTGCCAGGAGCAGCACGACGGTCAGGGCCCAGCTCGACGATTCACGGAAGATTGGCGTCACGAGGCAAATCTATTTGTCTTTCATCGTGTTACGCCACATTTCCTCAGCGACATTCTGGCTCATCGCCTCCCTGGTTGCACCCCTTCCGGCCCAGTCCCTGGCCCGGCGGCTGATCTGCTGAGCTCGGCGATGGTGGCGCGGATTGACAGTTTGGTGGTGGAGATCGGAAGGAGGAACCAGCGCTCCCCGGCTTTCTCACCCCAGTTGCTGATTGGCGAAGATTTTGAGATCCGAGCTGTGCCCGGGGTTCATCTTCTTCTTGGGGTCGAGGTAATGCACCGCATGGTTGACCGCGGTGCAGGCTTCCGCCGCGCCTGTGGCGATGAGCTTGAGCTTGCCTTCGTAGGCCGCCACGTCGCCCGCCGCATAGATACCGACCACGTTGGTGGCCATGACCCGGTTCACCCGGATGTCGGCCTTCTCGGTATCCAGTCCCCAGTGCTTGATCGGTCCGAGATCGGAGTGGAAGCCGAGCTGCGGCAGCACCGCGTCAAACGGGAGTACCTCATCTTCCTTGGTCTTCGTGTTGGTGAGCGTAACCCGTTCGATCCGTTCTCCTCCCGCGATCGCCTTGACCTCGCAGAAGGTCCGGACCTCGCACTTGCCCTGGCGCTGCAGCCGCTCGATCTGCCGCACCGTCGCCAGGTGAGCCCGGAATCCCTCCCTCCGGTGAATCAGGGTGACCCAATCCGCCACCCCGACCAGGTTCGCCACCCAGTCGAAGGCGGAATCCCCCCCCCCCACGACAAGCACCCGCTTCCCCGCGAAC
>DATECI010000150.1:0-3997 GCA_035286985.1 Gemmatimonadales bacterium | reverse complement strand
CCTACGAGGAAATCGCGGAGATCATGGACCTTCCGTTGGGAACGGTGAAGACCTACATCCATCGCGCCCGTCACGAGCTCCGAAAGGCCTTGGAGCACTTGAGAGAATGATAATACCCCGACGTTTCACCTTTGTACGTCGGAAACTCGAATCAGAACGGGACCGTAGGGGAAATCACCTATGACTTGGCCAACTCAGCATCTCACCGCGGAAGATCTCGACGCGTTTCACTCTGCGTCATTGACCCGCGAAGCGGCCCAACACCTGGAGGACTGCTCCCAGTGCCACGCGCTGGTCCACCAGGATCGGGCCCTCCTCCAAGCGCTCGAAAGCCTCCCCGTGTTCGCCCCCCGGGCCGACTTTGCGGATCGAGTCCTGGCCCGGGTTCACCGGCCGGCCCCTCTCACGGTGCGGATTCGGAAGCCCCGGAGCGTTGCCCTTGCGGCGTTGATCCTGATCGGGCTGGGGGCCAGCGCCGGCTGGTCGATCATCAACCGGGCCCTGCTCGCTTCCTGGATTGACGCCACCGCAATGGAAATCGGACGGTCAATCTGGATCGGTTTCGCCACGTTGGCTCAGAACCTTTCCGAGCAGCCCTGGGTTTCCGGACTGCTTCAGGTGGGATCCTCCACCCCGGCCCTGGTGGCGCTGGGGAGCGCTCTCCTGATCGGCTACCCTGCGGCGATGATGGCCTTGCGACGGCTCCTGGTCCTGCCCCGAAGTACGGGTTCCAATGCGAGTTGGTGACCAGGGCGCAGTCCTTCTCGCGCTGGTCTTCGCGGTGGGCGTTGGCTGGGGAGTCGGGACAGCTGCCGCTCAGCCGGGCGCCAAACAACCGGAGCCGGGTGGCTCAATCGAGTTGGACCGGCTGGGCGACCCGGCCCGTCTCGAGCAACAGCTGCGCCAGCTGCTCCGTGCTGCGCCGGGAGTTCCTCTCACGATCCCCGGCAGTCAGGTCCGCCGGGGTGATTTCCGCCTCGGATCGGGAGATACCCTGTCCGGGCATGGGCTGGTGCTTCAAGGGAATGCCGACCTCGCGGGCACCGTGACCGGCAATCTGGTCGTGCTGGATGGCGATCTGACGCTCCGGTCCGGCGCGGTGGTGAGAGGAGACGCCCTGGTCCTTCGCGGTCGAATCCTGGATCGGGGAGGCGTGGTCCGGGGCGAACGCCGCTCGCTTGCCAGGACCTCGCTGCCCGAAGCCGGGAACCCCGGTGCCACGGGCCCTTTCATCAAGCTGGCCGGCCTGGCCGGAGTGGTTCTAACACTCTCGCTCCTCGGGTTCGGGCTGGTCCTCTTCGCCAAGCCCCAGCTGGAAGTCGTGTCCGACACCGTGACCCACAGCCTTTTCCGGTCGTTTCTCACCGGGCTGCTGGCCCAGGTGGTGGCGATCCCCACCGCCGGTTTGCTCGTCGTCGGGCTGGTCCTGAGCGTCGTCGGGATTCTCCTGCTTCCCTTCGTGGCGCTCGTCATCCCCCTGCTCCTGGCCGCCGCCATCCTCATCGGGTTCCTCGCAGTGACCCATGCGATGGGCGAATCACACCTCCGCCGGCGCATGGCCGCGGGGGCCCTGGTCGGGTCGCCCAATAGCTACCGCTATCTCTTGATCGGGCTCGGGAGTGTTGCAGTGGTCTGGCTCGGTTGGATCGGTTTCGGATGGGTGCCGGTTGCCGGGGCGCTCGTCTTCCTCGTGGCCCTGGTCACCACCTGGGTATTGGCCACGATCGGGTTGGGAGCCTTCCTGCTTTCTCGAGGAGGGCTCCGGCCCGCCTTCACCGGCCAGCTCATCCCGCCCGAGGCGCTCACCGACGAATACCTGTGGGCAACGCCGCAGTTCGGCGTGACTGCGGTCAGGCGGCCCGGCCAGGCGGGCGCCCGGACCAGGGAGCCATGACCAAAGGCCGGCCGACCCGATGGACCGTCCCCGCGTTGCTGCTGCTCGCAGGGTGCGGGCAGGCTCCGGTCCTGGGCGAGTTTGAATACGCCCGTCCGTATGGGGGAGAGAAGCGGCTTCCGGCCCGGATCGAGTTTGCCGCCGGCCGGATCAAGGTGGGTCGGACGAAGGCCGCCAATCTCTACCAAATGAATCTGCGATATGACCCCGATCGGTTCCGGCCGATCGGAAGCTATGACCCAGATGGGATGGTGCGCCTGGGCGCGGCCTCCATCGGCAAGGGTGATGTACGGGTTGGCCGGAGCCGAGCCCTGCCCCAGACCGCCCACATTGGCTTCGCCCCCGAGCCTGATCTCGAGCTCGACGTATTGCTCGGGGCGGCCGAGGCGGAGCTCGATCTGGGCGGACTTCGGCTCTCCAGCCTCAAGCTCACTACCGGGGCGAGCCGCACCACAATCTCCTTCACGACCCCCAACCCCGGGGCCTGCCAGGCGGCCTCGGTGACCTCCGGGGCCGGGCAAGTGTACATAGCGAGCGCCGGCAATAGTGGCTGCGCCGAGTGGCGGTTTGACGGGGGAGTCGGCAAGGTAACGATTGATCTCGATGGGGCATGGCCGGCGGACGCGCGAATGGCGCTGAACCTGGCGGTAGGCGGGGTGACCCTCCACGCGCCGAAGCGCCTCGGCATTCGAGTGACCATGGAGGGATTCCTCGCCAAGTTTGCTGGCGACGGATTCACCCGGAGTGAAAAGACCTATACCTCGGCGGGTTATGACGCAGCGGCCCGAAAGCTCGAGGTGGAAGTGAACTCCGCAGTGAGTGGCGTGCAGGTGGAGTGGAAGTGAAACGGCTACCGGCTGTCGGCTATCCGCTATCGGTCGACAGCCTAGCCGGGGAGATCGAGCGCTTGGGTAAGAGGGACAAGCCGATAGCCGATAGCTGATAGCTATTGGTTAATCACCGGCAGCGCCATCGCCCTCGCCCCGGCCTGCTGGTGAAACCGCTCCGCGATCGCAAGCAGCACGCGGCCGGCTGGGCTTTCCGGTTCGGCCACGACGATAGGACGTCCCGCGTCGGCCCGCTCGGCCAGCCCGGGCTGAAGCGGGACCGAGCCCAGGAGCGGCGCGCCGGCCTCCCCGGCCAGCCGCTCTCCTCCGCCTTCCCCGAAGAAGGCGTAACGGATGCCGCTCGCCGGATCGGTGTACGGGCTCATGTTCTCGACGATCCCCAGCACTGGCACGCTCACCCGCTCGAACATCTTCGCGCCCTTGAGCGCATCCCCCACCGCCATTTCCTGCGGCGTGGTGACAATGACCGCGCCGGACACCGCGACCGACTGCACCAGAGACAGTTGGGCATCGCCGGTACCCGGCGGCATGTCCACCAGGAAATAGTCGAGCTCTCCCCACTCCACGTCGCGGAGGAACTGCTGGATCACCTTCATGATGATGGGGCCCCGCCAGATGGCCGGCGCGTCCCGGTCCACCAGGAAGCCGATGGACATGAGCTTCACGCCATAGGCCGAGAGGGGCCGGATCCTCCCGCCCGTGACGGCCGGCTTGTCGAATAGCCCGAACATCCGGGGAATGTTGGGGCCATAGATATCGGCATCCATCAAGCCTACCCGATGCCCCTGCCGCCCCAGCGCGATTGCCAGATTCGCGGCGATGGTGGACTTACCGACCCCACCCTTGCCCGAGCTGATCGCGATCACCCGGCCGAGCCGGGGCAAGTCGCCGGGCACCGGAGCCGGGATCCCGCCGGCGGACTGCGGAGCGCCCAGTGGCGGCCCGTGGGTCGGGGAGGCCAATCCTGCGGGATCCACCACCGTGATCTTCACCCCGTCCGGCTGGACTCCGGAAACCTGCTTGACGGCCGCCCGGGCTTCGCGAACCAGGGTGGCAGGATCTTCCTTGGTCAGCAGGAAAGTGAAGCTGACCCGGCCTTCCGGGGTAACGGCAAGGTCCCGGATCATGCCGGCGGAGAGCAGATCATTGTCGAGCCGGGGATTCTTGATTCGGGCCAGTGCGGCGCCGACCTGGGCCTGGAGAGATCCGCTCAATTGTGGCGTCGCCGCTGACCGGCGCGGTGATGGAACCGGCC
>DATECI010000149.1:0-5875 GCA_035286985.1 Gemmatimonadales bacterium | reverse complement strand
TTCTCGCCGCTCTGGCCGGTACCTCGGTGTCCCTCCCCGTCTTTCGGGAGCATGCCATCACGCGGGTTACCCGTGCCGCCGAGATCGCCGGGGAGCGGACCCCCGAGCGGCTCGCCGACGACGAGGCGTACTGGTCCGAGATCCAGCGCGCTTTCGACGTGGACCGCACTATGGTCAACCTCAACAACGGGGGCTGCTCTCCCGCCCCGACCCATGTGCTGGAGCAGATGATCCGGGATCTCAAGTTCAGCAACGAGCTCCCGGTCTATAACATGTGGTCGGTGCTGGAGCCCCGGATCGAAAGCGTGCGCCGCGATCTGGCCCGGGATTTCGGCTGTGACCCCGAGGAGATGGCCATCACCCGGAATGCCTCCGAGGCCAACGAGATCATGATTCTGGGCCTCGATCTGAAGCCGGGCGACGAGGTCGTCGTCACCAACCAGAACTACGGCCGGATGCTCACGACCTGGCGGCAGCGGGCCCGCCGCGACGGCATCGTCCTGAAGGAGATCTCCTTCAAGGTGCCCCCGCCTTCCCAGGAGTACCTGGTAGACCAGTTCCGCGCCGCCCTGACCCCCCGGACCCGGGTGATCGAGGTCACCCACATCACCAACCTCACCGGCCAGGTCATGCCGGTGAAGGAGCTGGTCGAGCTGGCCCGCCCCCGGGGCATCGAAGTGTTCGTGGATGGGGCCCACGCCTATGCCCATTTCCCCTTCCAGCGCAACGACCTGGGCTGCGACTATTACGGCACCAGCCTCCACAAGTGGCTCTTGGTACCGATCGGAGCGGGGTTCCTCTATGTGCGGAAGGACAAGCAAAAGAACCTGTGGCCCATGATGGCGGCGCCACCCGAAATGGACGAGAACATCCGCAAATACGAGGAGATCGGGACCCATCCCGCCGCCAATCACAACGCGATCGCCGCCGCCCTTGCCTTCCATCGCGGCATCGGAGCCGACCGCAAGGTCGCCCGGCTGCGCTGGCTCCGCGACCGCTGGGCCAAGCGGCTCGCGGCCGAAAGCGACCGGGTCCGGATCCTCACCCCGCTCGACTCACCTTACTCGGGCGCGATCGGATTCTTTACGGTGACGGGAATGGACATGGCCAGGCTCAACGCCTGGCTGCTGGAGAAACACCGGATCGTGAACACCCTGATCAATCACCCGGAGTTCACCGGCCTCCGGATCACCCCGAATGTCTATACCACCCCGGACGAGGTGGATCTGTTTGCGGAGAAGGTGTTGGAAGCGATTCGGAAGGGAGTGGTGTAGGGCAGGAACTGCGTCAACAGTCAACGGTCAACAGTCAACGGGAACTGCCCGGCATTCAGATCTCTGTCTGCGGGGTAGTTCCCGTTGACCGTTGACTGTTGACCGTTGACACTTTTGCCTCCCGCCACGCCTCTGGCCCGAGCTTCTTCAACATCCGGTAGTGCGATCGGATCGCCGCGACGAGGGTGGGATGCTCGTAATACGGCATCCCGTGCTTCGCCGCCACCGCCTCAACGATCGGGCCGATCGTGGGGTAATGCGCGCTGCAGACCCTCGGGAAAAGGTGGTGCTCAATCTGGTAATTGAGCCCCCCGACATACCACGAGAGCAGCCGGTTGTTCCTCGCGAAATTGGCCGTGGTCGCCATCTCGTGCGCCACCCACGTGTCGTCCATCCGCCCCTGGTCATCGGGAACCGGATACGCCGGCCCTTCCACCACGTGAGCCAGCTGGAAGACCACCCCGAGGATGAGCCCGGCCACCAGATGCATCACCACGAAGCCGATGGCGAACTGCCACCAGGCCACCTGGAGCACGAGGAGTGGCAGGACGATCGCCCATCCCAGGTAGAGCAGCTTGAAGACCAGCAGGTTCACCACCTCGCCTGCCGGGTGCTTCTTGTCCTTGTAGGGTCCGATGTCCCGGGCCAGGAAGTACTTGTAGTCCTTGACGAAGAACCAGAAGAGGGTCGACATCGAGTAGGTCGCGAATCCGTAGAGGTGCTGAAACCGGTGGACCCGCCGGAGCGGCTGCCCCGGAGAAAGCCGCAAGAGCGGCGACACCGTGAGGTCCTCGTCGACTCCGTCGATGTTGGTATAGGTGTGATGGATGACGTTGTGGGTGATCTTCCACATGTACCCGTTGGCGCCCAGCAGATCGAACGAGTGCCCCAGCCAGTCGTTAACCCGGAGATTGGCCGAGTAGGCCCCGTGCAGCGCGTCGTGGGAAACCGCAAACCCGATCCCCGCCAACGCCACCCCCATGACGACTGCGAGCCCCAGCATGCCGAGCGGCGGGATCGTGTTGGTCAGGAGGAGCCCGTAGGGCACGAAGAAGAGCGCCAGGAGCAAAACCGTCTTGACTACCATCCCTGGCGTGGCGTGCCGGCTTTTCCCCGTCGAGTCGAAATGCTCGGCGATGCGTTCCTTGACTTCTGCCACGAAACCGGAAACGTCCCGGTTCGGGAAGGTGATGCTCGCGGCTCTCAATGTGGACACCGAGGTGCTATGGGAATCGAGCTCGACTCCGGCCACCCTGACCGGCCCCGCAAAAGGTCGCCCGACCGGGCGGGAAGAACAAGGGCGGAAGGTCTTTCGACCCCTTCGCGCGCGCGCCCACCCGACCTCCTAACTGCCTAGCTCACATCACTTTGAACTGGTGCATCATGCCGTGCATCAGATGCGGCTTGCCGTCCTTCGTATCGGGCAGGAAACAGACGAAGCCGTAGTCCCCCGGGGCCAGGTCGACCGTGACCGTGTTCCACTCGCCGGGGCCCAGGGGCGATACCCCGTCCACCGGCACCGCCGGAGGCGGCCCCTGGGGTTTCTCCCCCCATTGGACAAAGTCCCCGACCGTCTTCCCCGAGTCGAGCTTCACGAAGACCAGCTCGTGCCACTGGCTCCCGGCGTTCTCGACCCGGATGACCTGCCGGCCCGCCGTCAGCGGACGGGAGGTCTCGAACGCATAGTCGCTGAGCTTTATGGTCACGTCGGGCGTCGGTGCCTGCGCCCCTGCCGTATGCTGGGCCGGAATGACCGCGAGCTCATGCATCATCCCCTTGAGCATGTGGACTTGGCCGTCGGCGGATGGAATCATGCACACCGCTACATACCGGCCCGGCTGCAGCTCGACGGTGGCCTCGACCGCGCCGCCCGGAGCAGCGGCGTTGGGCCCACCCTTGTGCACCATCCCCTCCGGCATCGGTGCCGCCGGGTTCAGCTTCTGAAAGTCGGCTATCGTCTGGCCCTCGGGAAGCCGGATCAGGACCAGGTGGTGGAACTCCTGGCCGTGGTTCATCAACCGGAACGCGGTGACCCCGGCCGTTAGTGTGTCAGGCATTTGAAATGCATAATCGGTCGCCGACACCAGGACCGAGGGAATGGCGATCGGTTCGGCGGGTTTCTCTTTCCCGCAACCTGAAAGCCAGAGGCCAACGGTCACCAGCAGGCTGGAAGAAACGGAGCCGTGCATGCAGCTGTCTCCAAGTGGCTAATAGTTGCACCGGGCATTATGCAGAATTCTTAACCATCACGCCAGTCCGGAGTCTGCTGGGAATAGGAACCGAGGAAGCTCCCTGGCTCCCCAGCTTACCGAGGCCATCGTGCGGCTAATCGCAGTCACCCTCCTCCTCCTCATCGGTTGCAGCGAGGCCCCGCCGACGGAGAATAACGGCCCTCCCCTCAACAGCGTCACTCCTACTTATGCCCTCTCGGATCCCGGCAATTGGACTTATCGCGGGTTTCCGGGTGGACAATACCCTGAAAGATCGATCCTCCCGGCGGCCCACCGCAGTGAAGGTCTCGCGCGGGCCCGGATGGTGACCCCGCTCGGCAGCACCGGCTTGCCGAGCCCCACCGGAAAGATCGTGCTGCTCTCGATCGGGATGTCCAACACCACCCAGGAGTTCTGCAACCCGAATCCGTCCGGTCAGTGTGCCGCGGGGTCCTTTGCCCAGCAGGCCCTCGCGGACCCGGCGGTCGACCGGGCCTCGCTCGTCATCGTCGATGGCGCCCGGGGCGGACAAAGCGCCGCCACCTGGCTTACCCCGGACGCGCCCAACTACGATCAGGTCCGCGATACCCGGCTCGCCCCGGTTGGCGTGACCGAGCAACAGGTCCAGGTCCTGTGGCTCAAGGTGGCTAACCCGGGCCCCGCAGCGGCGCTCCCGGCCCCCAACGCGGATGGGTACCTCCTGGTGAGCCAGATCGGCTCGATCGTGCGGGCGCTCAAGGTCCGTTACCCCAACCTGCGCCTGGTCTTTCACTCCAATCGCACCTACGGCGGCTACGCCACGACCCCACTCAATCCCGAGCCTTATGCCTATGAATCGGGATTCGCGGTGAAGTGGGTCATCGCTGCCCAGATCACCCAGATGGCCGCCGGCAACCTGGATCCTCGGGCCGACAACCTGAGCTACGAAACCGTGGCCCCATGGCTGGGGTGGGGTCCGGACCTTTGGGCCAACGGCACCACACCTCGAGCCGATGGGCACTTCTGGACCAGATCGGATTTCGGGAGTGACGGAACCCATCCCTCGGCCGCCGGCGTTCAGAAAGTCGGCCGCCTCCTCCTGGAGTTCTTCAAGCAGTCGGGGTTCACCCGCTGCTGGTTCCTCACCGCCGGCCAGTGCAGCTAGGTCTTCTTCTGCCCAACTGCCCAACTGCCCCTCTGCCCCCCTGCCCTCTACGTTTCCCCCATGACCCGGTTCTCATTTGTCCTGCTGCTCGCGGCGCTCACCCTCGCCGCCTGCAGCGGTGACACCCGTCGGGCTGCGGTCGAATCGCTTCGTTCGGCCGTCAACCCGCCGGAGCCCCCGCCCGACACCATCCCCGAGCTGCTGGACTACGCGGCGGATCTGCAGGTGGATTTGAGCGAAATGGTCAAGCTGCCGGTGGGAGTTCTGTACCGGGACCTGGTGACTGGGCAAGGGCCGGAAGTCGCGACGGGGGACTCGGTGGAGATTCACTACCTGGGCTGGCTTCCCCACGGAGCCCTGGTAGACAGCGCCTTCATCGGCCTGCGGGTCGGCGCGGCAGACGTGCTGCCGGGCATCGATGCCGCCCTCCCCGGGATGAAGGTCGGGGGAACCCGGAAGGTGGTGCTCTCCCCCGGCCTCGGCTACGGTGCCGAGGGCGGCTACGGAATTCCCCCCGGTTCAGTGTTGGTGTACGAGGTAGAGCTGCGCGGGAGATTCCCCTGACCGCGCGCCCTATCGCTCCCGCCCCTTGCTGCGTTCCTTCGCCCTCCGCTCCGCCTCCGTCGCTGCCTTACGCAGCATCTTCTCGGGACTGATGGGTGTGGCCCCGCCTCCCGCGCGCGGCGCGCCCATCTTGAGCACCACCTGGCCCTCCTCGATCGCGATGGTGACGGGACGCCCTCCCTTGACCTCGTAGGCCCCCATGACTTCCTCGCCGACCGTGGCTCCGGGCTTGACCCGCTCCCGGAGCGCATCCCGGCTGGGCAGCCCTTCGACCGATAGAAAGCGAGCCCCCGTCGCCGCCTGGAGCCGCACCAGCACGGCAAACCGGGCCCCCGCGAGCGACCGGATCGAGCGGAGCTCGGTGCCAGCCAGCTGGCGGGCCCACCGGAGGGCCTCCTGCTCCTGAGGCGAGTACTGCGGCGCGACGGCTTCCGGCCCCCCCCCCGGGGCCGGGGCCTTGGCACTCCGCTTGGCCCGTTCCTCCTGCGCCCGCCGGAGCCGCTGCAGGTATTCGGGTTCGTCGCTCATGGGAAGAGAATATATGCGGCCACCGGCTACCTCACGATGTGCAGCCCGTCCTGCCTCCCCACCACCCACCTTGGCTTCCCGTCGCGACCCAGGAAGAAGTCCTCCTCCATCGCCATGCGAACCGCCTGGCCGCCCCACTCCGGCACCTGGGTCGT
>DATECI010000148.1:0-14385 GCA_035286985.1 Gemmatimonadales bacterium | reverse complement strand
CGCATCGTTACCGGCTTTCTCTTTGCCCTCGCCGGGCCGGGCGCCGTAGCCGCCCAGACGCCGGACGCCGAGGTGCGGGCCGCGGTCGCGGAATACAATCGGGCCATGGTCGCGAAAGATCTCCCCGCCCTGAAGGCCCTGCTGGCGCCGGAGATCGTGCTCTACGAGCACAGTGTCCGGAACATCGGCCTCGACGATGTATGGGAGCATCATCTCCGCCCCGAAGTTTCCGCCTTCGAGAACATGCGCGCGGAGTTCACTGACGTCCGCGTTTCGGCGACCAGCGACATGGCGCTCGTCACCCGCCAGTACTCCATTCAGGCCATCATGAATGGAAGGCCCATCGATGCGAAAGGCAACGAAACGATGGGGTGGGCCCGGCGTGATGGAGCCTGGCGGGTCACCCATATCCACTATTCCCATCCCTGTCCTCGGCCTCCGGCCCCGCCGGGCCAGGCGGCCAATGATTCCGGTGAGGTCGCGGGGACCGTCGAGCGATTCCACGCCGCGCTGGAAGCGGGCGACAGCGCCGCGGCACTGGGCCTCCTGGCCGACGATGTCGTGATTCTGGAGAGCGGCGGAGCCGAGACTCGCGACGAATATCGCGCCGGCCACCTCCCGGCGGATATTGCGTTTGCGAAGGCGGTGCCGAGCCGGCGGGAGTCGATGAACGTACGAGTGCGAGGGGAGGCTGCCTGGGCCAGCGCGATCCGCACGACTCAAGGCGAATACCGGGGCCGCCAGGTCAATTCGAGAGGGGTGGAGCTGATCGTGCTTTCCCGAGAGCCCGGCGGGTGGAGAATCCGCGCCATCCATTGGTCGTCCCGGGCCATCCGGCAGGGAGGGTGATGGACGTTGCTTATCTTTGCACCGACGTCCCGCGGCTCCCTACTCCTCCCGCACTCGGGCGCGTGTCATGGCCTACTCCACGCTGCTGTACGAGCTCCGCGACGGCATCGCGGTGATCACCATCAATCGTCCCGACAAGCTCAACGCCTTGAGCGACGCGGTGATCATCGAGCTCGGTGAGGTGGCCACCCAGGTTTCCGCCGATCCCGCGGTCCGGGGGGTGATCATCACTGGCGCGGGGCCGAAAGCCTTCGTGGCCGGAGCCGATATTGGAGAGCTGGCCCGCTGCAACCGATTGGAGGCGCGGGCCCTCTCCCAAAAGGGTTCCCAGGTTTTCCGGCGGCTGGAGAGGTGCTCCAAGCCGGTCATCGCGGCGGTGAACGGATTCGCCCTGGGAGGCGGATGCGAGCTGGCCATGGCGTGCCACTTCCGCATCGCGAGCGAGAACGCCCGGTTCGGACAGCCAGAGGTCAAGCTCGGCATCACCCCGGGATACGGCGGCACGGTGCGGCTGCCCCGATTGGTCGGAAGGGGGCGCGCATTGGAGATCCTTCTCTCCGGCGCCCCAATCGACGCCCAGGAAGCGTGGCGAATCGGCCTGGTCAACCGGGTGGTGCCGGCAGACCACCTTCTGCCGGAATGTGAGAAGCTTCTTCGAGCCATCCTCGAAAACGGCCCCCTGGCGGTCGAGGCCTGCCTGGAAGCGGTCGAGCGGCAGGAAGCGCGCCCGCTCGATGAAGGGCTCGCCCTGGAAAGCGAGGGGTTTGGCGAGCTCACCGGCACCGAGGATTTCAAGGAGGGAACGAGGGCATTCCTAGAGAAGAGGAAGGCCGGGTTTAAGGGGCGGTAGGTCTGTGCTTCCCCCCCCTAACCCCTTAAATTTCCCTGCGATGCGGGCCGAACGAATCGTGGCGCGGGGGTTCCGAAATCTCGCGGATCTGGACCTGCCACTTCCGCCCGGCGGTGCTGTCTTCCTGGGGCCGAACGGCCACGGAAAAACCAACCTCCTCGAGCTGCTGTACTACCCGGTTCTCTTCCGGTCCGTCCGGGGAGCCCGCGACGTGGAGGTAACTCGCCACGGGGAGAGCGGGTTCCAGCTCGTGCTCAGTGGGGCAGTAGGGCAGAGGGGCAGTGGGGCAGCAGTAGCCCAGGAACTATCGGTCCGTTTCCGAGCAGCCGACCGGCGGAAATCGGTCCTCATCGATGGCGTCCCGCCGGAGCGGCTGAGTGAGGCGATCGGCCACTGGCTCGCGGTGGCGTTCCTGCCGACCGACCTCCGGCTGGTGCAGGGATCTGCCCTGGAGCGGCGCCAGTATCTCGATCGGGTGCTTGCGCTGGCCGACCGACGGTATCTGCGCGCGTTGAGCCGCTATCGCCGTGCGCTGGCGCACCGCAACGCGGCGCTTCGGCAACAGCGGCCCGAGGTGGGGGCAGCGTTCGATGAGCCACTGGCCACGGCTGGCACGGAGCTGGTGCAGCAGCGGCTGGCTTGGACCAGGCAGGCCGCAGGGAGGGTTGCCGCGGAGTGCGACAATCTCGGAGAGCTGGAACCGATGGCGCTGGGCTACCGAGGCGACGAATCCCTCGCCGACCTCGGGCAGTGGCCCGCAGCGCTCCGGCGTTCCGCCACCCGCGACCAGCGCCTCGGCATGACGACCGTGGGGCCGCACCGCCACGACCTGGAGTTACGGCTGGGCAACCGGCTTCTCCGGGAGGTGGGCTCCACCGGGCAGCAGCGCACCGCGGCCGTGGGCCTCAAGCTTTGCGAGCGAGCCACCCTGGCCGCGGCATCCGGCGGAGAGCCGGCCCTGTTGCTCGACGACGTGTTCGCCGAGCTGGACAGCGATCGCCGGAAGCGGCTCGCCGCCCGGCTGGCGACCCGGGAAAGCGGAGCCGGAGCAGGGGACGAGGCGGGCCGGGCCCCCCAGACGTTCATCACGTCGCCCCGGGACGACGAGCTGCCCGAGTGCTTCCATCTCGAGCTGCTCTCGGTAAAGGCCGGGCGGGTCCAAGCCCTTTCCGGCTTCCAGCGGCGGGTGGCATGAGAGGTGGGCGCCCGGTCCGAGTGGGGGAGGCGCTCGGCCACTGGCTCGACAAGGCCCGGTTAGGCAGCCGGTTGGAGCTGGCCCAAGCCGTCGAGCGGTGGGCCGGCGCGGTGGGGCCGCAGATCGCCGCGGTAACCCGGGCCGAATTGGTGAACGCCTACGGCACCTTGTGGGTTCGGGTGATTTCGAGCGCCTGGGCCAACGAACTGAGTCTCATGACCCCGCGGATTCTGGCCCAGCTCAACCGGGGCGCCGGCCGCGGAGGGCAGATCCGAGAAATCCGCTGGCTCACGGGGGATCTCGCCGCCCCAGAGCGGCGTTAAGGAGAGAGGGAACCGACGATGGCTAACGCCGTGCCGGCACAAATGACGGACGCCGCCGACTACAGCGCCGACTCCATTCAGGTGCTCAAGGGGCTGGAAGCGGTGCGCAAGCGTCCCGCCATGTACATCGGCTCGATCTCGGAGAACGGGCTCCATCATCTGGTGTACGAGGTGGTGGACAACTCGATCGACGAAGCGCTGGCCGGCTTTTGCGACGCCATCAGCGTCACGATTCACGACAACAACAGCATCACCGTAACCGACAATGGCCGGGGGATTCCGGTGGGGATTCACTCGACCGAGAAGATTCCCGGAGTCGAGCTGGCGCTCACGGTACTCCATGCTGGCGGCAAGTTCGACAAGCGCACCTACAAGGTGTCGGGCGGCCTCCACGGAGTCGGCGTGTCGGTGGTCAATGCCCTGTCGGAAAAGCTCGACGTGTACGTGGACATGGACGGCAAGCGCCACCACATGGGCTTCGTGCGGGGCCAGACCGTGAAGCAGCTCAGCGTGGTGGGCAAGACCCGGGGCACCGGCACGACGATCACGTTCAAACCCGACCCGGAAATCTTCACCACCCTCGAGTTTCACTACCAGACTCTGGGAGACCGCCTGCGACAGCTCGCCTTCCTGAACCGCGGCGTCACCATCACCCTGCGGGACGAGCGGAAGACGCCGGCCCAGGAGGAGAAGTTCTTCGCCAAGGGCGGGCTCACCGAGTTCGTGCAGTGGCTCAACCGCAACAAGAAGCCGCTGCATCCCAAGCCGATCGCGTTCACGACCGCGAAGGACGATGTCGAGGTGGATCTGGCGCTGCAATACGAGGACGGCTACAACGAGAACACCTTTACCTTCGTCAACAACATCAACACCCACGAGGGAGGGACCCATCTCACCGGGTTCAAGTCGGCCCTCACCCGCACCATCAACGAAACCGCCAAGAAGGGGAATTTCCTGAAGAAGGAGGATTTCAGCCTCACCGGAGAAGACATCCGGGAGGGGCTGACCTGCGTGCTCCACGTGAAGGTGAAGGAGCCGCAGTTCGAAGGACAGACCAAGACCAAGCTGGGGAACTCCGAGATCGAGGGGATCGTCAAGCAGGTGGTGAACGAACACCTCGGCAGCTTCCTGGAGGAGCATCCCAGCGTGGCTCGCGCGGTGATCGAGAAAGCGGTCAGCGCGGCCCGGGCCCGGGAGGCGGCGCGCAAGGCGCGCGACCTGGTGCGGAAGAAGTCGGGCCTGGAAAACGGGGTGCTGCCCGGCAAGTTGGCGGACTGCTCCCTCGATGACCCGGCCCTGTGCGAGATCTATCTGGTGGAGGGTGATTCAGCGGGGGGCAGTGCCAAGATGGGGCGAAACCGCTCGTTCCAGGCCATCCTTCCGCTCCGGGGCAAGATCCTCAACGTCGAGAAAGCGCGGATCGACAAGGTCCTTTCCAACGAGGAAATCCGCGCCATGATCACCGCAATCGGGACCGGGGTGCGGGAAGACTTCAAGCTGGAAGACGCTCGTTACCAGAAGATCATCCTGATGACGGACGCGGATGTGGACGGGGCCCACATCCGGACGCTCCTGCTCACCTTCTTCTTCCGACAGATGCCCGAGCTGATCGAGGCCGGGTACGTGTACATCGCCCAGCCGCCCCTCTACCGGGTGGCCCGGGGCAAGGAGGAATACTACGCCTACACCGAGGCCGAGCGGGACGACGCGGCCAAGCGGCTGGGGGGGGACGGGAAGTCCGGAGTCAATATCCAACGCTACAAGGGCCTCGGGGAGATGAACCCGGACCAGCTCTGGAAGACCACCATGGATCCGGAGAAGCGCACGGTGCTGCGGGTGACGCTCGAGGACGCGGTCGAGGCTTCCAAGCTGTTCGAAGAGTTGATGGGAGACGAGGTCGAGCCGCGCCGGGTGTTCATCGAGCAGAACGCCAAGTACGTGAGCAACCTCGACGTGTAAACACGCTGATCGCTATTGGCTCTTCGCTATTCGCTGATCCGGTTCCACGGTTCCACTCCTTCCCGGCTCACTCGCTCTGAGATCAGCGGCCGAGGCGCGGCACACTCACCCAGCACGATCGCCTCATCGAGTGCTTGACTGCCTCGCTCGGCATCTGCCGAGGACTTCGCGTGGATGAGGGCCAGCACCTCGCCGCGACGGACCCGGTCGCCCGGCTTGGCGGGAATCACGAAGCCCACGGCGGGATCTATCACGTCGTCGGTTTTGGAGCGCCCACCACCCAGCGCAATGATGGCATGCCCGATCCTGCGAGGGAGGATTTCGGCGATGACGCCGTCCCGCGGCGCCGGGTATTCCCGGACGACCGGTGCTCTCGGGAGGAGCGGGTACCGGGTGATCAGCCCGGGATCACCCCCCTGTGCTTCCACCAGCTTGGCGAACCTCTCGAGGGCGCGGCCGGAATGGACCGTGTCTTCCAAGCGCGAGCGGGCGGTGCCGCGATCGGTTTCCACGCCGGCCACGAGGAGCATTTCCACCCCGAGCGCATAGGTCACTTCCATCAGGTCGGGAGGCCCCTTCCCTTTCAGCCCTTCGAGCGATTCGATCACCTCCAGCGCGTTGCCGCAAGCGTGACCGAGGGGGCGGTCCATGGCGGTAAGCAACGCCACGGTCCGGCACCCGTGCGATTCCCCGATCCCGATCATGGTATAGGCGAGCACCAGCGATTGGGCCGGGTCGGTGATGAACGCCCCGCTGCCGGTCTTGATGTCCAGGACCAGACCGCGAAGTCCCTCGGCGAGCTTCTTGGACATGATGCTTGCCGAGATGAGCGGAACGGATTCCACGGTCCCGGTGACATCGCGCAGGGCGTAGAGCTTGCGGTCGGCGGGGCAGATTTCGGGGGTCTGCCCCAGCATGACGAGGCCGAGCCGCTTGACCTGGGCCACCGCCTGGTCGAGGGAGAGCCGGACCTGGAAACCAGGAATGGATTCGAGCTTGTCGAGGGTGCCGCCGGTATGCCCGAGCCCCCGCCCGGAAATCATGGGGACGGCCACGCCGCAGCAGGCCACCATGGGGGCGAGCAACAGGGAAGTCTTGTCACCCACCCCGCCGATGGAGTGCTTGTCTACCCGGGGGACCAGCCACCCGCCGAAGTCGAGGGAAGCCCCCGAGTGCAGCATCGCGTCGGCGAGGGCGGCCAGCTCGGCGGGGTCCAATCCTCGCCAAACGACCGCCATGGCGAGCGCGCTCATCTGGTAATCCGGGATCTCGCCCCGCACGTATCCGGCAATGAGCGCACGCCACTCGTCCGGCTCGAGCGGGAGGCCGTCTCGCTTCCGCTCGATGAGCCGCGGGATGGCGGGGAGCGGAGCGGTCAGGACACCGACTCCGTCCTCTTCCGGAGCTCGCGGCGGGCCTTCCGGCTCAAGTTCTCCCATTCCTCCTGGGCGAGGTCGCGGGCGTCCTCCAGCTTGCGCCGCACCCGTCGGCGGGTCACCTGGCCGGAGGCGGGGGCGAACATGAGGGCAACCGTTGCGCCCAGGAGCGCGCCGACCGCCACTCCCACGGCAAAACTCGCCGCACCCGAGGGGTCACCGGATTCCTCCAGCACTTCCTCTTCCTCTTCGTCTTCAGCTTCGTCCCGTTCGGATTCGTCGTCACGCATGGGGGCCTCCTGGAAAGCGGAAACCTATCATGGCTATCGGCTATCGGCTATCGGCTATCGGCTTGCATGGTGCTGCGGCGAGATTCCGGTTGCCACGATGTTAGTTTTGACTGATAGCTGATAGCCGATAGCCCTTTGACGACCGCCATCCCTTCCGGAATTGCCCAACGCGCCGCCGATCTCCGCCGGCGGATCGAGCAAGCCAACTATCGCTATTACATCGCCGATCAGCCGGAGATCTCCGACTCGGAGTACGACCAGCTCTTCCGCGAGCTCCAGCAGCTCGAAGCTCAGTTCCCCGCCCTGGTCACGCCGGACAGCCCTACCCATCGGATTGGCGCGGGACCCGCGTCGGCTCTGGCCAAGCATGCCCACCGACGGCCGATGCTCTCGCTCGCCAATGCATTCGATGCCGAAGAGCTGGCCGAGTGGGAAGAACGGAATGCGCGGATCACGCCGGAAGTTCGGGGAGCAGGGTACACCACGGAGATCAAGATCGACGGCGCCGCGGTGAGCCTGACCTACGAGGCGGGACGGTTGGTGGTCGGCACGACGCGGGGAAACGGACTGGTCGGGGAGGATGTCACCGCGAACCTGAAGACCGTCCGCGACATCCCCCTGACCGTTGTGGGACCGGAGGTGCCCCGGCTGATGGAGATCCGCGGGGAAGTGTATCTCCCCTACCAGAACTTCGAGAAGCTGAACCAGGAGCGGATCGAGACCGGTGATCCGCCGTTCGCAAACCCCCGCAACGCGGCGGCGGGAGGGCTTCGCCAGCTGGATGCCGCGGAAACCCGCCGGCGCCGGCTCAGGATGTACGCGTTCAGCATCGAGGTCATCGAGGGAAAGCTCGAGCTCGCCACCCAGCACGAAGTCCTGGAGCGCCTCGAAGCGTGGGGTTTTCAGGTCGAGCCCCACCACGAGCTATTTCCGGGTCTCGCCGCGGTCCAGGCAAGAATACCCGTCCTGGAAGGACTGCTCGATTCGCTCCCGTTCCAGGCCGACGGCGTGGTGGTCAAGGTCAACCGACGGGACCTCCAGGAAGACCTCGGGGTGGTCGGAGGACGAGAGCCCCGCTGGGCGATCGCCCGGAAGTTCGCCCCGGAAGTAGCGGTCACCAAACTCCGCGACATCCGGATCAATGTGGGGCGCACCGGCGCCCTCAATCCATGGGCCGAGCTCGAGCCGGTCGAAGTGAGCGGCGTGACGGTTTCCCGAGCGACGCTGCACAATGCGGAGCTGATCGAGCAGAAAGACATCCGGATCGGCGACTGGGTCGAGGTGGTCCGGGCGGGCGAGGTCATTCCCCAACTGATCGGACCGCTGCGGGACCGACGCGATGGCGGGGAGCGGGTGTTCGTCATGCCCAAAGCCTGTCCTGCCTGCGGGACTCCCGCCGAGCGACCGCCGGATGAGGTGATGTCCTATTGTCCGAACGCTGCCTGTCCGGGCCGGGTTTTCGAAGGGATCGTGCACTTCGCCTCGCGCGGGGCGATGGATATCCGCGGGCTCGGGCCGGAGCGGGTGCGTCAGCTGCTGGACACCGGCCTGATCCGGGACGTGAGCGACCTCTATCATCTGCATCCCGACCAGCTCGCGGAGCTCGAGCGTTTCGCCAAACAGTCGGCCGAGCAGTTGGTGCACGCCATTGCAGCATCTCGGTCCAAGCCGCTCAGCAGCCTGCTGTTTGCCATCGGGATCCGGCACGTGGGGAAGAACGTCGCGACGCTACTGGCCCGCCGATTCGGCTCGCTCGACGGGGTCCAAGCCGCCACCCGCGAGGAGATTGCAGCGGTTCCCGGCATCGGGCCAACCATTGCCGAGGCAGTGGCAAGCTTCTTCCGTGACCCATCGAATCGCCGGCTGCTCGAGCGGCTGGCCGAGGCCGGTCTGACCCTGACCGAGCCCCGAGCCATCAAACACGGCGGCCCGCTGGCCGGAAAGAACTACGTGGTGACCGGCACCTTGCCCACCCTCTCCCGGGCCGACGCGACTGCTCTGATCGAGGCCGCGGGAGGAAGAGTGACCGGGAGCGTCAGCAAGCAAACCGATGCGGTGGTGGCGGGCGAGTCCGCCGGCACCAAGCTCGAGAAGGCCCGAGCCCTCGGCATCGAGATCATTGACGAGGCCGAATTGCTGAACCGAGTTGGATCGGAAAGGGAACCATGACAACTGGCACCGACCGAATCGAGGGAGTCCTGATCGGGAAACGCGCCCTGCACCAGTTGCGTGCGGTGTTGGACCGGGAAACCGGGGTCAAGGCCGCACTGCTGCTTCGGGAGATCGGGTTCGCCACCGGCGAAGCGGTCCACGAAGCCTTCGACCAATGGAGCCGGTCCCACCTTCAGGTGGAGTCCGCGCGGGAGCTGGATAGCGCGTTTCTGGGCGAAGCGCTGAATGGGTTCTTTGCGGACGCCGGCTGGGGACCGGTCAGCGTGACCGAGCTCAGGCCCGGTGTGCTCGCCCTCGATAGCGCAGCCTGGGCGGAAGCCCAATCGGACGGCGCGGAGTATCCGTCCTGCCATTTTTCCTGTGGGTTGTTGGCGGACTTCTTCACCCGGCTGGGCGGCTCTCGCGCGGCGGTGATGGAGGTCGAGTGTCGGAGCCGGGGTGAAGAGCGGTGCCGGTTCCTGGTCGGCTCGCCCGACCTGCTGACCTATGTCTACGAGCGGATGACGGGCGGAATGAGCTACACGCAGGCCTTGGCGGAGCGCGAAGCGGTCAACGGTCAACGGTGAACACTCAACGGGAACAGCCGCGCAGTCGAGGTGTCGCTCGCAGGGCAATTCCCGTTGACCGTTGACCGTTGACCGTTGACCGTTCACGCTTCTTGCACAACAGTGAGCCCCTCCACCAGCAACGACGGAACGCACGCCGCTCCGACCCAGGTCGCATCTCCTCCCACTGCCCCGAGCCGGGTCAGAGCGGTGAACACATTGCCGGAAAGCCGGATCCCTTCGAGCCGGCCCCGGACGGAGCCGTTTTCTACGAGGTAAGTCCAGGGGACCCTGACATTCAGGGTGCCCCGGATGGGATTGGATCCAGAACCCCACTCCAGGTCTTCCACCAGCAGTCCTCGCCCCATCATCGTGAGGAGCGTGGCGCGGGTCTCGATTCCCGGCACGACCCACAGATTGGTGAACCCGACCCGGGACCCGGCTCCGGCGCGGCGCCAGGCGTGGCCGGTGGATGGGACGCCGGCCCGCGCGCCGACCTCGAGATCCGCCAGGAAACCAACGAGGCGGCCCCGCTCGATCAGGGGAACTCGGCGGGCCACGACGCCGTCGTCGTCAATGGGCCGTGATCCCGGCCGCCCGGGGGCGAGCGGGTCGTCGGTGAGCGAAAACTTCTGATCGAAGAGCACCTCGCCGAGCCGGCCCCGGAGGGAATAGCTTCCCAGGACGGCCTCCAACCCGACCAGGGCAGCGCGAAGCGGAGAAAGGAAGGATGCCACCGCACGAGGCGCGAGGCAGACCGGCATAGTGGGCGCGAGTAGGCGCACCGGGCGGAGCAGCGGGGGATCGAGACGCCGGTCGACCTCGGCAGCCAGGGCCTCGAGATCAGGCCATCCCGGCAAGGCAGTCCCCGACGTGTGCACCCGGCAGGGAGGCGCATAGCCGGCACCTATGCTCTCCACGACCGCGCCGGCACCCGCCAGGGTAACATCGTAGCCGGTCAGAACACCTCGGGTATTGCCAAGGTGAACTGACCCGGTGGAGCGCTCGGCCCACACTTCTACCCGCCGGGCGCTCCGCCGGAGCCGCTCGAGCAACGCCCGGGCCAGGGGGTCGAGAGCGGCGACGTCGGCCGCGGCGGCCTGGGGCGCCCGGATCGCAACCTCGGGTAGCGGGGCCGGCATCGGCAGGTGAAGCTCGAGCCGAGCTCCGGAGGTAGCTGCGGCCAGGGCCTGCTCGGCGAGCTCTTCCGGGCTGTCGGTCGTGCATGAGGCGTAGCCGATCCGGCCCTCGCGCATGACCCGGAGATGGCTGATCCGGGTTTGCGAGGCGGAGACCCGGGTATCGCCGTCCGGTGAAATGGCGAGCGTGAGAGTGTCGTCCAGCTTGACGAGCGCATCGGCGCGGTTAACCCGCCCGGCCAGGACGTCAAGTAGCGGCCCGGTCACGAGACTTCGCTTCCGATCTCGACCGGGGCGAGCCGGAGGTGGGGAGCCCCGGTCGTCACGGGAACCAGCCCGGCCGCGCCATCCCGGCACCGCGCCGCGGCGCGGTCCCACTGGAAATCTCCGGCAACCGCGTCCACCCGGCCGAGCAGCTCGAGTAGCTCCCCCGCGAGCTTGACGCCCTTGACGGGCTCGGCCAGGCGCCCGTCGCGGATCATCCGCGCTGCCGCCCCCCGAAGTGCCACCCCCGCTTCCGAGGCGTCGCACGCCAGCACGTCCGCGAGGTAGATGCCAACCGGCAGGCCCTCGAGGAGGTCGTCGAGCGTTCCTTTGCCGGGTGCGAGAAACGTGTTGGTGGCACGGGGATAGGGCACGCCGCCGAGCGTTCCGGCCCGGGCATGCCCGGTGGGGGCCTGGCCGGTGGCGCCGGCGGTTTCCCGGCTGTGGAGATGCCCCAGGACGACGCCATTCTGGATGATGGCGCACCGTCGGGAAACGGCGCCCTCATCATCGTAGGGCGACCCGGCCAGGAGACCGGGCGCGGTGGGATCATCCCCCACGGTCAGGATCTCGGGGCCGAGCTGGGTGCCCAGGGGAAGGACATCCGGGTCGGCCCCAGGCAATGCCGGCCTTGCAAAATGTGCCACCGCGCGGTGCATGAGCGCACCCGCCGCCGCGGGATCGAGAATCACCGGATACCGCCCCGGCCGGACCGGAGCCGCGTGCAACCGCTCCACCGCGCGGGAAGCCACGCTCCGGAGGAGTGCCTCGGCGGCCTCACCGGCCGGCCACCCGGGAGCGCCCCCAATGGACCCGAGCGCGCGCTCACTGCTCCCCTCCTGCTCCGCTACCGCCAGAGCGGAAACACTGACCCTGGTTCGAAGGTCGTGGATCCAGGTTCCCTCCGACGTAGCCAGCCACGTCTCCACGACCTCATCGCGAACGATGATTCGGCCCGTGGCGAGGCGCCGGTCGGAGTCGAGCAGGACCGCGGCAAGACGTTCGGCCCGCTCCCGTTTGGTGGAGAGCGCCAGCTCGCGGGGATCGTCGGCCGGGAGCGGGGAAGGGGCCGATTCGATTTGCCGGATGGGGATGGGCGCAAGCCGGAGGGGCTGCCGCGAGGCGCCGGCCAGGGAAAGCTCGTGGGCCCGCAGAAGATGGCCTTCGAGGTGAGCGGTACCGCTGAAGCCAACCGCACCCCAGCCGGTGCCGGGCGAACAGCACCGGGCCAGGCCGCCGGTTTCCCCGGTCGAGGTCGCCGAGTCCACCTCCCGGCCCCGAACGAGAACCGTGGAGGACCAGATCCGTCGCAGCCGGAGCTCGCTGTACCCCGCCCGCGAGCGCTCGACCGCGTCCTGGATCCGCTCCTTCACCGAGTGCGTTGCAGGTACCCCGCGTAGTCGGGGCGGGTCACGAGCTGACCATCCTGCACCACCTCACGATCCCAGGGAAGAATGATGAACTTATCGGTTTCGAAGGAGTGGAAATCGGGCTCATAGGGACCGGTCTTGAAGGAGACCGCGGTGCGCACCTCCGCCGGCGAGGCCGCCTTGGTTTCGTTGATGGCCAGGCGAAGGGTGTGGCCGGTATCGCAGGTTTCGTCCACCAGCAGCACCCGGCGGCCCTTTACGGTGGAGGGGGGTCCGGCAACCAGCACCGGAAGGGCATCCTCGGCCTTGCGGGTCACCACCATGGAGGCAAAATCCCGCTGCAGGATGGCGGCAATGACCACCCCCGGAACCACGCCGGCCTTGGCGATACCGAGCACGATTTCCGGATCGTATTCCCGGGCGACCTTCAGGGCGAGGGCGCGGCAGAGCTCGCCGAACAGGGACCAGTCGATTTCCAGGACGCCCCTGGTCGCGGGAGAAATCGTTCTTCGCATGGGGAACTCCGGCACAGCGTCGAGAGCGGAGGACTGGGAGGCCGAACGTAAACACCGGAAGCCGGTCGGAGCAAATGCGTTGCCTGGCCGGGACGGGCGCCTTAGTTTAGGAGGACAAGCCCGGGCCTGGGAGTCTTGCGACCTTCGACGCAGCCATTCCAATGAGCTTCTGGCGACGACTCCTCGGCGCCTTCTCGTCAACCGACTCCTCTCGTCCGAAGCGCCTCGATTATCTCAACGAGGCGCTGGCGCTGGAGCGGCAGGGCGACTATACCTCGGCGATCACGTCGTACCGGCTGGGGCTTCGCGACAACCCGCGCGATCCCCGCATTCTCCAGAACATGGCGATCGCCTTCACCAAGACGGGCCAACCGGACGAAGCAATCCGGCATTACCGCCGGGCCCTCGAGCTCGATCCAACCCTGACCGGCGCGCACTACGGTATCGCCTTCCTGTTGCTCAAACGGGGCGAGACCGAGCCCGCCGCGCGGCACTTGCGGGCGTTTCTGGGCCGGCCTCCCCGGGGCGCCGACGCCGATCGCTGGATCCGTCATGCCGAAGCCACCCTCCGCGAGATCGAGGAGGCCCGCGGAGCAGAGGCGACCGGTCCCGCGTGATCCGCCGGAGCCTGCTGGCACTCGCGGTCTGGACCTTGGCCTGCGGCGACCTTCCTACGACTTCCGAAGGAGTAGCCATTCTCGAGGTGCAGCCTCCGGCAAACACGACCATCGAGGTCGGGGACACCCTGCAGTTCAGGGCCCGAACTCTCGATCAGGCGGGCAATCCGCTCGAGGTTTCCGTGCGCTGGCGGACCCCCGACACCACGATCTCGGTTGGCGAGACCACAGGCCTGGTGACCGGCCTCTTGGCGGGGAGGGGGCGGGTGCAGGCCGTCGTCGGAGACGATGAGCTGATCTCCAATTTCGTGAACGTGACCGTTCAGGAGCCTTCGGCCCCTCCCGGGGTTGCCGCCCGGCGACCGTGACGGTTCCCCCGCTGCGCACTCTCAACGAGCTCTTCTTCGGCGCGGCCGACCGGTTCGGCCGCCGGCCGGCCGCCTTGCGGAGCAAGCAGAACGGCCGCTGGGTCGCCATGAGTCCCGCCGAACTCGTCGACCGGGTGCGGGCCGCTAGCCTGGGGTTTCTGGAACTGGGCCTCGCTCCCGGCGACCGGATCGCCCTTCTTTCGGAGAATCGTCCGGAGTGGGCGATCACCGACTTTGCCTGCCTGACGGCGCGATGCGTGGATGTGGCGGTGTATCCCACGCTGCCCGCGAAGCAGGTGGATTACATCCTTCGGGACTCGGGGGCCGCTGCCGTGTGCGTCTCGACCCGAGTCCAGCTCGACAAGATCCAGGGAATCCGGCGGACGCTCCCGGCGTTGCGTCACGTGATCGGCTTCGACGCCGGCCTCGAGGGTCCGGAGGTCATCGGATTCAACCAGCTGCTCGACAGGGGACGGAGTGCGGTGGCGAAGCACCCGGCGTGGTGGGAAGGAGCGCTTCGGGCCGCACCGCACGATCTGGCCACCCTGATCTA
>DATECI010000147.1:0-9101 GCA_035286985.1 Gemmatimonadales bacterium | reverse complement strand
CTGCCCCGCCGGCGGAGCGCCGCCTCCAGCCGCGTCGCGATCTCCCGCTCGGTCTGGCCTGCCCGCACCGTCGGAAGCAGCTCGGACAGCGCGGCGTGGGCCAGCTCCGCCGCGTCTCGGATGGCGGCAACCTCGCTCTCGTCCTTCACCGCCCGAAGCGCTTCGACCAGCCCACCCGTCGGCACCGGCTGGGCCAGGTGGAGCCCGGCCAGACGTTCTGCGTCGCGGACGGTAACCCGCTCCCGTTCGAAGCCGACCCGGACCCGGCCACCGCTCACCAGCAACTGGCCCACCCGATCCCACAGGTCGCTGGATTCCACCACGACTTCCGCCACTCCCTCGGCCTCTCGGGGGGCTTCTCCGGCATACCGGGAATCGGTGATCAGGAAGGTGCGCTCGCGGTGGACCAGGAGCATGCCCGCCGATCCGGTGAAACCGCTGAGATACCGCACGTTGGGAAGGTGGCCGACCAGCAACGCATCCAGTCCCAGCTCGGCCAGCCGGCGTCGAAGCGCCGCTTGCCGCTCGGGACGATAGTCAGTGCTCACCGAGCCGCCGGGAAAGCTCCTGGAGCGCGAGCCGGTAGCCTTCCGGGCCGCGGCCGGTGACCACCTGGACGGCAAGATCGGCAAAGAGCAGCCGCCGGCGAGCCTCTTCCCGGGCGGCGACGTCGCTGAGATGCACCTCGACAAACGGCACTTTCACCGCCAGCAGGGCATCCCGAATGGCGAGGCTGGTGTGGGAATAGGCGCCGGCATTCAGGATGAGGCCGTCTGCGGTGGCGGGAAGCCGCTGGATCTCGTCGATCAGGGTCCCTTCGTGATTGGTCTGGAGGAACCGGATCGAAGCGCCCAGCCGGGCTCCTTCCTCCCGGACCATCGCTTCGATCGCGGCGAGGGTCGTGCTACCGTAGATCTCGGGCTCACGGGTCCCCAGGAGATTCAGATTGGGGCCATTGAGAACCGTAACCCGCATCTAGCCCTTGAGCCCCCGGAGCCAGGCATTGAACTGCTCCAAATCCTCGGAGTCCTCCGCCCGGAAATTCTCCGCCAGGCCGGGATTGGAAGGCGGAGATTCCTCGGAGGTCCGAGCGCCGGGAGGGGCAAAGAACTCGTCGAAACTCGGTTCGGCCGGGCGGGACTGGGACTGAGGGGCTGCCACCGGTGCCTCGAACGCGGGCGGATGCACCGCTGGCGCCGGCGGCTGGGGCCGGGCGGCCGAGAGCAGGGCCGAGAGAAACTCCCCTACCGGCCTGCCCCCGGTGCCGCGCGCGTCGTAGCGGCGTGGGGGTTCCGAAGCCGTTGGCACTGGCTCCGGGGTCGGCGCGGGGCCGAGGCTGCCGGTGAGCTCCCCGACCGCAGCCACGATCCGCTGGTTGTCCGGCTCTCGCTGCAGGAGTTGGGAATACACCGCAAGCGCAAGCTCCCGATGCCCCTGCCGAAGGAAGATCTCCGCCATGGTCTCGGTCACGACGAGCTCCGGCTCTGGCTCCGGCTCTGGCTCCACTCCGGATGGCTCTCCCATTACGGGTTCGGGTGCCGCCGGCGCTTCCGGTTCGAGGGATGGCTCGGCCCCCGGCTCCGCTTCCGTTTCCATTTCCGTTTCCGTTTCCGTTTCCGTTTCCGTCCCGGAAGTGAGCAACCCCTCAGCCACCGGTTGCCAGAGTGGGGCCGGTTCGGCCGGCGGTTCGGATGGAGCCTGGGGCAAGCCCGATTCGATATCGAGAATCAGAATTCCCGACAGGGGCTCCTCGGCGGGATGCAAGGCTTCGGAATCGTTCCGGATCCGAAGTTCGGGAGCGGAAAGCGGGGCGACCAAGACTTCGTCGCGCAGCCGGTCCAGCTGCCCTCGCGCCTCCTCGTTGTTGCGATCCACCTCCAGCAGCGCTTCCAGCCGCCGAATCGCATCGGAGAGTCTTCCTTCGCTTTCGGCCAGATCGGCCAGCCCCTGGAGCGCGATAACGTTCTCGGGATCCAGCTCCGCTACGCAGAGAAAATCGAGCTCGGCCAGCGCCCGCTCGCCTCCATCGACATGACAGCGGCCCCGAACGATGTGGGCCGGCACATAGCCCGGATGTTGGGCCAGTCCGGTATCGAGCAATTCGAGCGCCTTGCCGATCTCGCCGGCTTTCCGGTAGGCCTCGGCGAGCGGTGCGAAGGTGAGCCCAAGCGGGTTTTCCTGCCAGCGACGCTCGAGCTTTTCGATTTCGGTGGTCACGGCTATCTCCCGATCCGTCGAAGTCAAAAATACCATCCTTGAGATGCCCGGTTCAGGTCGTTAAGCTTCACGGTTTCATACCCTTAGCTAGCCCGGACCGGTTTCCTCGCATGATGCAATTCTTTCGGAGCATCGCCAAGCCGCTCGTTCTGGTGACAGCGATTGCATTCTTCATCTGGCTGGTCGTTGACCTGAGCGGTCTGAGCGGCGGAGGTGGGCTGCTCACAAGAACTTCGGTCGGCAAGGTCAACGGCACCACGGTGGACCTCAGGACCTTCCAGACCAACGTTCAACAGGCGACCGAAGCGCACCAGCGCCGGACCGGAGGCTCGCTCGGGCTCGAAGAGCAGGCCGAAATTCGCGACCAGGTCTGGGAACAGACCATCCAGGAGATCATTTTCCGTGCCGAGTATCGACGGTACGGCATCCGCGCCAGCGACGACGAGGTGGCCGCCGCCATCCGAGGTTCCCCGCCTCAGGACTTGATGACGAACCCGCTCTTCCAGACCGACGGCAAGTTCGATCCTGAAAAGTACCAGGCTTGGCTCTCCTCGTCCGAGGGGCAGCTCTACATCCCCCTGCTGGAAGAGAGCTACCGCGATCAGATCATGCGCGGCAAACTGTTCCGGCGGGTGGTGGCCGACGTCGCCGTCTCGGACGCTGCCCTGTGGGAACGCTACCGCGACCAGAAGGAAACCGTCAGGGTAGGAATCCTCACCATCGACCCGGCCGAGGCCATTCCGGATCAGCAGGTTCCCGTGACCCCCGCGGAGGCAGAGGGATACTACCGAAGCCACCGGGATGATTTCGAGCGAGCCCGGGCCGCCTTTGTAAGCTATCTGGCAATGCCCCGGCAGCCCGACGCCTCCGATACCGCGGCGGCCCAGGCGCGCGCCCAGGCCGTGCGGCGTGAGATCGCCGCGGGAACCCCTTTCGCCGAGGTTGCCCGGCGCGAATCGGCCGATACGATGTCGGGAAGGGAGGGCGGCGAGCTCGGGGATATGCATCGGTCGTCGGTGGATTCCGGATTCGCGGCCGCGGCTATGACGCTGCCCCTTCAGCGGCTTTCTGAGCCGGTGCAAAGCCGCTTTGGATTCCATCTCATCGAGGTGACCAGCCGGAAGGGGGAAACCTTCAAGGCCCGCCACATTCTGATCCCGATCGAAGTGACCGGAGCTCACCGTGACCTGCTCGATCGCCGGGCCGATTCCCTCGAGCAGTTGGCCGCCGAGCGGCTTGAAGCCTCCGCGCTCGATACCGCCGCCGCTACCCTTCGGCTCCGGATCGGCCGGGCCGGACCAATCACCGAGGGGGTACGGGTTAGCCTCCCGGAAGCCGGGCCGGTTCCCGATGTCAGTGTCTGGGCCTTTCAGGCCGAGCCCGAGGAACACAGTCCGGTTATCGAGGCCGAACGCGCCTTCGTGGTGTTCCGGCTCGATAGCGTTCAGGCTGGCGGCGTCCCCCCTCTCGGGTCCATTCGGACCGAGGTTGACGCCAAAGTCCGGCTCCAGAAAAAGCAGACTGCGGCCCGTAGCCTGGGAGAGCGGCTTGCCACCCAGGCCCAGTCGCCCCCCGCGGGAAGCGCAGGCATTCCCCTCCGCCAGCTCGCCCAGCAGCCGGGGCTGAGCTACCGGGAGGTGGGACCGTTCGCCCGGCTCACTGCTCCGCTCGGCGAGGCCGCGTTGATTGGATCCGCTTTCAGCATGGGCCAGGACGGGATCGCAGGCCCGGTCGCCGGGAGCGATCTGGGTGTATACCTGCTCCAAGTGCTGGAACGAACCCCGGCTGATTCGGGTGATTTCGCGAAGAATATCGGTCAGATCCGGCAAGAGGCCCTGCAAGCCGCGCGACAGAGCCGGGTCCAGGCGTACTTGGCGGCGCTGCGCGCTCAGGCCCGGGTAGTGGATCGGAGGGCGGAAATCTTCCGGACCAGCGCCCAGGCTGCCGCGGCTACGCCTACTGCCCCGATTCCCTAAGCGGTTACTGGGACAACCGCTTCGGCTCTCCGCTGGTCGGAGTGGATTGCGGGGAGGCATCTAGGTGCCGAGAGGGTTGCCGTTCCTCCGGCAGTTGGGTGACTGCATCCGTCGTTTCGGAAATGCTCCGCTTGAACTCCCGAATGCCCTTCCCCATGGATGCGCCGATTTCCGGGAGGCGCTTTGCCCCAAACACGAGCAGCACCACCACCAGAATGATCATGATTTCGGAGAACCCGAGATTTCCCATAATTCCCTCGGTTAGAAGAGTGATTTGGCGACCAGGTACGCCAACACCACCCCGACCAGACTGAGCAGCGACAACTCGACCCCCATGGGGCCGAGGGTGAAGTGTACCACGAGTAGGTTGACCGGAACAGGGCCGACCTCCGCGGAGACCGCGTACGTGAAGAAGGTTTTGGTCGGACTCTCCGGGAGCACCGCGCGCACGAACGCGTTGAGGTAGCCACCGACCAGGAATCCCGCCAGGAGAACGGCGAGGTAGAACCGGGGACGCCGGGGACCTTGGGCCATCAGTTGCGCCGCTCCAGCACGTAGTTCAGACTGGCCCGGAGCTGCTCCCGCGCCGGCGTTGGTCGCAGGGCATCCAGAGCCTCTTCCGCACCAGTGCACAGCGACTGGGCCCGGGCCCGCGCGTAGTCGAGCCCGCCTCGCTCCGTCACCGCTTCCACCACCCGCGTGATTTCTTGGTCGGTGGGCTCCGGGTTTTCAAGCAGGCCTTCGACCCGGCCGCGCTGTTCGGGAGACATCCGGGGCAGCGCGTAGATCAAAGGAAGGGTCAGCTTGTGCTCTCGGAGATCGTGGCCCGCCGGCTTGCCGGTGTCTGCTTCGGCTCCGGTAAAGTCGAGCAGGTCGTCCACGATCTGGAACGCCATCCCAAGTCCCTCCCCGAACTGGCGGAGCGCCTGGCGCTCGGCGGCGCTCCCGCGAATGCCCCCCACCTCGCAAGCTCCCGCCATCAGCGAAGCGGTCTTCGCGCGGATGAGCAGGTCGTAGTCTTCCTCGGAATACGCCAGTGCATCATGGGCCAGGAGCTGCCGCATCTCGCCGATCGTCATCTCATTGGTAACCCGGGAAAGGACTTGGAGCAGCTCCAAGTCGCCCAGGTGCACCAGCTCGATGACGGCCCGGGAGTAGAGGTAGTCCCCCATGATCACCGCGACCTGGTGGCTGAACAGCGCGTTCAGAGTGGGCATTCCCCGCCGGAGCACGGAGTGGTCTACCGCGTCGTCGTGGACCAGGGTCGCCACGTGAATCAGCTCGACCACAGCGGCCAGACGAACCGACCGGGGATCGGGTGCCGGACTCACCGCTGCTTCGGACAGCAGCACCAGCGTTGGCCGGAACATCTTCCCCTGCATCTGGGTCAGATGCGAGTTGGCTTGCGCGATGAGCGGGAAATCCGCCTCGATCAAATGGCGGATCGCCTCCCGGACCAGGGCCAGCCGGCCCTGAATCCCGTTCTGCAAACCGCTCAGCGAAACGGTAGCCGTCGACGTCATCGTTGTCTCTCCGCACCGAGACGGTGGACCCGCTCCCGCACGTCGAGAAAGCGGATGTCGAGCGCGACCGCCTGCTCGTACCAGGGCAGCGCCTCGGTACCTCGGCCTTGCGCCTCGAGGGCCCGCCCGTACCAATACAGCACCCCGATCTTCTCGTCGTCGGTGCCCTCGAGCGTGTTCGCCCGCCGAAGCACCGCCTCGGCGATCCCGTACTGCCCCTGCTCGTAGAACGCGATGCCCAACTGCTCCGCCGCTTTCAGCCGCCCCTCCGGAGCCCGAAGCGCCTTCTGGAACTGGGCAATGGCTTCGTCCATCAGCCCCATCTCCTTGAAGGCAATCCCGAGATCGTAGTGCGACTGATAGTCGTCTGGGTCCAGGCGGTCCTCGACCCCCCGCTTGAAATCGGCGAGCGCCGCGCGGAATACCCGGTCCTCGTCCTCATCCTGAGGCTTTTCCACGATCCGGATCCGGGCGTCGCCGGGCTGCCCGGCTTCCCCCTCCTCGCCCAGAATGAGCGCGCCCAAATCCACGAATTCGGGCTCCGCCAGAGGCGCCGACGGGAGGGATGAAGGTGGCGATGGAGGGGCGGTGACCGCGGCCAATCCGGACTGGGCAGTCGCATTATCCGGATCATGGACCATGACCCTCCGGTACACCTGAGCCGCCTGCCCGGTAGCTCCCGCCATCCCGAGCGCCCCGGCCAGTTCGAGGTAGGCCGCAATCAGAGCCGACCGCTCCCCGGAATAGTACGCCAGCTCAACCCGTTTCTGATACCTGGGAATGGAGTCCGGCTCCATCCGGACCAATCCCACCGCCACTTCGAGCGCTTCCGCCCAGTGCTGTTCGGACTCGAGGTATTGCAGCGCGGCTTCGAGCGCCTGGACCCCGCTGGTATCTACGAGGGGCGGACCGGGATCTGCCGCGCGCCGGGGACCCGCCGAATCGGCCGTGATGATGCCATCGCCTTGCCCGGAAGCAGCTTCGTCTCGGACGACCTCGAAATCCGGGCCTTCCTGCACGTCCTGGTGGTACACCGCGCTCTCCCGCGCCGCCACCCGGGCGTCCAGCGCGGCTGCCCCGTGAGGCCCGGCGTCCCGGGCCCGGTTGGCCTGGTCGGCCACCAGGGATTCCGATCCTGGCGTCAACAGCACCTCGACCGGGTCGACGACGACGGGGCCAGCAGCCCGCGCACCTTCGGCTGAGGGGCCGCTGCCCGTGTCGAGGAAGATGAGGTCGTTATGAAAGGCCACCCCCCGACCCAGATGCTCAATCCCCCCTCCCCGCGCGGGGCTCCGCTCGCCGCTCCGGAGGGGTCGAACAGCACTCGGATCCCCACTCGCTTCCAGCTCGTTCGCCAACCGCTCCAGCTCGGAATCCTCGCCCTCGCCGAAGGACCCACGCAGCAAGTCGACCATCATGGCGCGGGTTTCCGGATTCGTGGAGAACTGCCCCGCGAACAGCTCGAGGGCGGTAACCGCCTCGGCCCGCTGAGCGGGTCCCCGCATGCGCCCGAGGTACTCGCTCAGGTTCTTTCTCGCTTCACCGACAAAGTTCTTGCGGGCGTGCAGCTGGGCCAGCCGCAGATAAGTCGGAACTCGATTCGGATCGATCCGCAGAATCTTGCCGCAGAGCGCGATCGCGTTGTTGAAGAAACCCTGATCCGCGTACAGTTCAGCGGCTTCTTCATACGCGCGAAGGGCCGAAAGCAGGTCGCCAGCTTTGAGTTGGAGGTCGCCCACCCGATTGTAGAGCCCGGGATCCTGGGTCGTCTCGCCGCTGGCCGCCTCCGCCTCCCGGATGGCCTGCAGGTACACGTCGATCGCGCGACGCCAATCTTCGCGCTGCTCGAATTTCCGGGCGGCTTCTTTGAGCTTGTCGAGATTCATCGGATTCGGAAACTAGGGGCTAAAGAGCTAGGGAGCTAGCTCCCTAGCTTCCTCCCAAGTCTCCCCTCGCTACCACAACGGCCAGCCGTTCGATATCGGCTCCTACCGGATGGTCGGCCCCGAGCCGAGGAACCCCATCCGGCATCCGGCGCACGGTGCGGTAGAGTTCTTCCACCCCGCGCCCGGGGCGCAGCGGAAGCAAGAGATCGAGCCCCTGGGCGGCGCAGAGGAACTCCGCCGCCACCACCCGCCGCGCATTCGTGAGGATCCGGCGGGCCTTGAACGCCGCACCCATCCCCATCGGGACGAAGTCCTCCTGATTGGCGTCGGTGGGAATCGAGCCGATGCTGGCGGGATACGCGAGGCTGCGGGATTCAGCGACCAGAGACGCCGCCGTGATCTGCACCATCATGTATCCCGAGGAGAGCCCGGGGTCCGACGTCAGAAAGGCCGGCAGCCCCTGCGAAAGGTCGGGATTCACCAGCCGCTCGATCCGACGCTCCGCCAGAGCCTGAAGCGTAACCAAGCCGATCCCGAGAAAATCGAGCGCCTGCGCCACCGGCTGGCCGTGAAAGTTGCCGCCCGACAGGATGTCGCCTGCGCCGAACACCAGGGGATTGTCGGTCGAAGCGTTCAGCTCGACCTCGACACATCGCCGCGCATAGTCGATGGCTTCCGCCACCGCCCCGAGAACCTGCGGGCTGCAGCGGAGACTATAGGCGTCCTGGACCCGGGGATCGTTTTCCCGGTGCGACTCGCGAATCTCGCTCTCCTCGAGGAGCCGGCGCATGAGCGCCGCTGCCCGGGATTGCCCGGGGTGGGGCCGAGCCTCGTGAATCCGGGGGTCGAGCGGAGTCGGAGTGCCCCGAAGCGCCTCAAGACTCATCGCCGCAGCACCCACCGCGGAGCGCCACAGTACTTCGGCGTCGGCCACCAGGAGGGCCAGCATCGCGGCCTGTGCCTGGGTCCCGTTGATGAACGCGATCCCCTCCTTGGGCGCAAACCGGTAGGGAGCGAGTCCGGCGGCCTCCAGTGCCTGCCGCGCGGGTTGGCGGCCCCCAGCGCCCAGGACCTCTCCCTCCCCGAGCAGGGCCAGCCCGAGATGCGCGAGCGGAGCGAGGTCCCCGCTGGCGCCGACACTGCCCTGCTCCGGCACCACGGGAACGATCCCCGCATTGAGCAGCCGGATCAGGGCCTCGGGCAAGACCGGCCGGACCCCGCTGGTCGGCCGGAGCAGCACGTTCGCGCGGAGCAGCATCATGGCCCGTACCACTTCCGGCGGCAGCGGGTCGCCCACTCCGGCTGCATGGCTGCGAATCAGGTTCAGCTGGAGCTGCTCCAGCTGATCTGGGGCGATCCGCACCCCGGCGAGCTTGCCGAAGCCGGTGTTGACCCCGTAGAGCACCTCCCCGCGGGCCATCGCGGCCTCCACGTGAGCCCGGCTGCGGGCCAGCTCCGCCAGGGCAGCCGGCGCGATGGCCACAGCGGTCCCCGGACCC
>DATECI010000146.1:0-2140 GCA_035286985.1 Gemmatimonadales bacterium | reverse complement strand
GACGGCCAGGATCTGGGAGGGATCTTCAAAAGCACCGACGGCGGCGCTACCTGGCGGAAGCTCACCAACGGGCTCCCGGGACAAACCGGCCGGATCGGCCTCGCGGTGTATCCCCGGAACCCCAAGGTCCTCTACGCAGTCGTCCAGAGCGGGGAAGGCGGCACCAGCGGGATTGACGATCCCTACAGCCGGGCCGGCGGGGTGTTTCGCACCGATGACGGCGGCGAGCACTGGACCCGGCAAAGCCGGCTTAACCCGCGGCCGTTCTACTTCAGCCAAGTCCGGGTGGATCCTGCCGACGATCAGCGGGTCTACCTGCTCGGCTTCATGCTCCACGTTTCGGAGGACGGCGGAAAGACCTGGCGGGAAGACCGGTTCAAGAGCGTGCACCCCGACAACCACGACCTGGTCATCGATCCGCGCGATCCGCGCCGGCTGGTACTGGGAACCGACGGCGGGGTATACCAGAGCCTCAACCGGGCCGAGTCCTGGCACCACCTCAATAACTACCCCGCCGGGGAATTCTACCGGATCCAGGTGGATCTGAGTGATCCGTACCGGATCTGCGGCGGCCTGCAGGACAACCTCAACTGGGTCGGGCCGAGCCGCACCCGGACCAAGGACGGCATCCTCAACTCCGATTGGATCAACATTCAGGGAGGCGACGGGTTCTGGTGTTTCTTCGATCCTGACGATCCCGACCTCGTCTACGCGGAGTCGCAGGGCGGGTTTGCCCACAGCTTCAACTTGCGGACCGGCGAAACCCGGTTTCTCCAACCGTCGCCGACCGAAGGGCAGGCGGGTTATCGGTTCAACTGGAACTCACCCTTCATCGCGAGCCCGAACAGCACGGGTGTGATGTACCTGGGCGGAAACCACCTATTCAAGCTGTGGGACCGGGGCAAGCAGTGGAAGATGATCTCGCCCGATCTCACCACCCGGGACCTGTCCCGGATGGTGGCAACGGGCAGCGGCGCGGAGAACTTCGGGGTGGTGTACGCGCTCGCCGAATCGCCGCGGGTCAAGGGGATGCTCTGGGCCGGCACCGATGATGGTAAGCTCTGGATCACCCGCAACGAGGGCGAAGACTGGACCGACCTCACCGCGAACCTTCCCCCCGAGGTGAAGGGCGAATGGCTCACCCGGATCGAGCCGAGTGGGCATGACACCGCGGTCGCCTATCTCGCCGTGGACGCCCATCGGAGCGGGAAACTCGCAGCCTACGCCTACCGAACCACAGACGGCGGGCGAACCTGGCGGAGCGTGGCCGGCGACCTTCCGGCTGAGGGGCCGGTGAAGGTCGTCCGGGAAGACCCCGCGAATCCGGATCTACTCTTTGCGGGAACCGAGTTTGGTCTCTACGTGAGCCTGGACCGGGGCGTCCGGTGGCACCGCTTCGGCGGGCTTCCGACCGTCGCGGTTGACGATATCGTCATCCACCCGCGCGAGCGTGACCTCGTCATCGCCACTCACGGCCGCTCCCTGTTCATCGTGGACGACATCACCCCGCTGGAGCAGCTCACCAGGGTGATGGCCGACTCGGCGGCGTATCTCTTCCCGCCGCGTCCGGCCGCGGGGTACTACCAGCTTCCGGGATGGAATGAGTGGGAGGGCAGCGCGGTGTATCGAGGCGAGAATCCCCCGCCGGGCGCAACCTTCACCTACTGGATCCGTGAGTTCACCGGCGACGGCGTTTCCCTGGCGATTACCGACTCGGCCGGGCGCGCCGTGGCAAACCTCTCGGCGCCCGGAACCCCCGGCTTCAGTCGAATGACCTGGAATCTCACACCCTCCTCGGACGTGCTGATGCCGTACGGAGGGGAAGGCGCCAAACTGGTCCGGTCCGGCGAGTACACGGTCAAGTTCACTGTGGGGAAGGTCTCCCAGACCGTCAAGCTCAAAGTCACCATTCCGGAGGGGGTCGAGACGCGCTGATGCCTGGGGTCGTGGGTATCATCGGGCTGGGCGCGGTGGGCAGCATGACCGCGCTCGAGCTCGCGCGGCGGGGCCGCCGGGTTATCGGGTTCGATCGATTCCGTCCCCCTCATTCCCTCGGCTCTTCTCACGGGAAGACCCGCATCATTCGGGAAGCGTACTTCGAGCACCCCCAGTACGTGCCGCTGGTCCAGCGAGCCTACCA
>DATECI010000145.1:0-8749 GCA_035286985.1 Gemmatimonadales bacterium | reverse complement strand
GTGGGCGAGCCGGCAGTACCGCCGCTGGCACCCGCGGTGGCAAACGCCCTCTTCGCGCTCACGGGCACCCGGCTCCGGCGGCTGCCGATCCGGGTGGACCCGCGTTCCTCGATGCGCGGGCGCTCGGGCTAAGCAGGTTGGCGGCCCGGCAGCTTCGTCGGACCGCGTGGTGACGAGTGGACCCAGGACATTGGGTCACAATTACAACAAGCTCACCGGATCCCGATCCAGCACCACCCGCGCCTTCCCCCGCCCCTCCAGCCGCGGCGCGGCGTACCGCACCACCCGCCCGATCTCCTCGACCGGCCCTTTGAGCAGCACGTGCCAGCGCCACCTGGCCTTAATCCGGGTCAGCGCGCAGGGCGCCGGACCGAGCAGCGTGAGCGGCAGCCCCTGCGCGGCAATCAGCTTCTCCAGCCAGTCCGCGACGCCGGCCGCTTCGTCCGTCGCCAGCTCTTCCTGCTCCGCCGACACCACCACGTTGACCAGGCTCGTCTCAGGCGGATAGGGCGGGCTCTTCCGCTCCTCCGCCTCGTGCGCCAGAAAGCCCTCGGTGTCGTGCCGCGCCGCGAACTTGAGCGCGGGGTGATCCGGGCTCCGGGTTTGAACCAGGACTTTCCCTCCCTTGGGACCCCGCCCCGCGCGCCCCGCCACCTGCGCCAGCAGCTGGTAGGTCCGCTCGCCGGCGCGAAAGTCGGGAAGATGCAGCGCGGTGTCCGCGTCCACCACGCCCACCAGAGTCACGTTGGGAAAGTCCATTCCTTTTGCGATCATCTGGGTGCCCAGCAGGATGTCCACTTCGCCCCGTCCGATCCGCTCGAGAATGCGGTGGTGGCTCCAGCGCCCCGAAGTGGTATCGAGATCCATCCGCGAGAGCCGAGCCCTTGGGAACCGCGCCGCCACCAGCTCCTCGAGCTGCTGGGTACCGATGCCGTGGGCGCGCTGCACCGCGTGGCCGCATTCGGCACACTGCGCAGGGATCGGTAGGTGGCGGCCGCAATAATGGCAACGCAGCCCGGGCGGGACCCGGTGCAGGGTGAGCGCGATACTGCAATCGGGACACTCCGGCACCAGCCCGCACTCGGGACACTGCAGAAACGCGGCGTAGCCCCGCCGGTTGAGCAACAGCAGGGCCTGCTCGCCGCGGTCCAGGACCCCGGCCAAGGCGGTGTCCAGCGCCTCCGACCAGGGTACCGAGTGCCCGGTGCGGACCGCCGGCGCGGAACGGAGATCGACGATCTCGACCGGAGGCAGCGGACGATCGTCAATCCGCTTGGGTAACCGGAGCAGTACGGGCGGACGGGCGGACGGGCGGGCGGGCGGACAGAGCGCACTCCGGGTCAGGCTCATCGTTTCCAGCGAAGGAGTGGCGCTCCCAAGGACGTAACGTGCCGACTCGTTCCGGGCCCGTACCAACGCCACTTCCCGGGCGTGATAGCGCGGCGCCTCGCCGTTCTTGTAGCTGGTCTCGTGCTCCTCGTCCACCACGATGATGCCCAGGTCTTTCACCGGCGCGAACACCGCGGAGCGAGCGCCCACCGCGACCCGCCGTTCGCCCCGCCGGAGCAGCCGCCAGGCGTCGGCGCGCTCGCCGTCGGAGAGCCCACTGTGGAGCACCGCCACATCGTTGCCGAACATCCCCCGCACCCGGTTCACCATTTGCGGCGTGAGCCCGATCTCGGGCACCAGGATGATCGCGCCCCGGGCGGCCGCGACCGCGCGCTCGACGGCGCGGAGATACACCAAGGTCTTGCCACTCCCGGTCACCCCGAAGAGAAGAGCGCCGCTCCCGGGCGTTAGCGCGTCGATCAGCTCGAGCGCCGCGGCCTGCTCCGCCGTGAGCTCGGCGGGCGGAGGGGTGCCCGGCTCTCCTTCGAAGGGGTCCCGGAGCCGCTCGGCCTTCACCACCCGCGCCAGCCCGGAGTCGGCGAGCGCCCGGATGACCGCGTCGCTCATGCCGAGCGTGTCCTTGAGGAGGTTGACCGGGGCGGAGCCGCCCAGCTCCTCGAGCGTTTCGTAGAGCCGCCGCTGCTTGGGCCGTCTGGCAAAACGGTTGTCGCGCTCGATGAGGGTGAGCGGCTCCCCCGCAAGCTGGAGCCGACGCTCGACCAGGGCGGTCGGCTCGGCTTCCGCCGGCACCACGTGGAGCTCCGCGGCGCCGACCCGGACCAGCCGGTCGGCCACCTCCCAGAGCGGCTTCCGGAAGTGGCGCGCGGCGGTGTCGAGCGGGGCCTCTCCACCCCGGCGGTCGAGCCATTCCACCAGCTGCTCCGCGAGACCGCCCAAGCGTCCCGTCGGCCCAGCCTCGGTCACCCGAATCAGCACCCGGGAGGCGCCCCACATCGGGGCGGGGATCATGGCCTTGAGCGCGAGCCCGATCGGCGCACCGTAGTAACCCGCCATCCATTCCGCGGTGCGGAGCAGGGAGCCGGAGAGGGCCGGCTCGGCGTCGGGGGCAGCGAGGACTTCTCTGGTTTCCCGGGAGGGAGGGTCCGAGTGGGTCGCGAGCACAATGCCGACCAGCTCGCGGCGGCGGACCGGCACGACGACCCGCGCGCCCGGGGTGATCCGGTCGGCCAGGGTCTCGGGAACGCTATAGGTATAGGGCTCGAAGAGGGGGAGCGGGAGGGCGACCTGGGCGAAACGAAGCGTCATCGCCTCGAGAGGCCAAGTCCCGGCCCCTCGGGCAAGCGGAGCTGACCGGCTTCAATCGTGGCCCCACTATAAGGATCGTGGGCCAGGAGCGCCGCCCCGTCCAGGTCGCAGAGATCCACCAGGGGAGTGATCTGGGCCGCGGCGGTGATCCCAACCGAGGATTCGATCATACAGCCGACCATCACGAGGAGGTGGTGGGCCCGGGCGATCGCCACCATTCGGAGCGCTTCGCGCAGACCACCGGTCTTGGCGAGCTTGATGTTGATCCCATCCACCTTGCCCACCAGCCGCGGAATATCGGCCGCGGTAAGACAGCTTTCGTCAGCGATGACCGGCAGCCGGGAATGGCGGGTTACTTCGGCGAGGCCGTCGAGGTCGTCCGGAGGCAGGGGCTGCTCCAGCACCGTCACTCCGAATTCCTCGAGCACCGGCAGCATCCGGACCGCCTGCTTCCGGTTCCAGCCGCAATTAGCGTCCACCCGCAACTCCTTCGAGGTCGCCTCACGGATGGCCCGGAGAATGGAAAGGTCGTCGGCGGTGCCCAGCTTGATCTTGAGAACCGGATACGATTCGGCTTCCCGGACCTTATGCCGCATCCGCTCGGGGGTATCGATCCCGATCGTGAAGGTGGAGACCGGACAGCGCGCCGGATCCAGGCCGAAAAGACGGTACACCGGCGCGCCGAGCCGCTTGCCGACCAGGTCGTGGAGTGCGGCCGAGAGCGCGGCGCGCGCCGAGTTGTTGCCGCTGAGCCCCACGGCGAAGCGCGCCTCGGCGTCGTCCAGGTGATAGGGATGGTCGGGAAGGATGGTGGCGTACGCCTCGAGGGCGGCGATCACGGTCTCGGGCGTCTCGCCGTAGAAGCGCTGAGGTGCCGCCTCGCCCCACCCCTCGACCCCATCGCGGTCCACCAGCCGGATGGCGACGGTGCGGTAGATATCCTGGGTCCCTCGCGCAATGATGAAGGGATGGCGGGTCTTTAGCTCCAGGATATCTGCTTGAAGGCGTAGCGGCACGTGAACCGTGAACGGTGAACGGTGAACGGTGAACGGTGAACAGTGAACAATAGACAGTGAACAGTGAACAGTAGACAGTGAACAGTGAACAGTGAAGGTGAACAGGGCTATCAGCCGGGCAGTATAGGGCGCGGAGGGGACCGGGTCAAATCAGGGCCTTGAGGGTCGCCAGGACGCCCGCGGCGAGCCGCTCGGGAACATAGCCTCCCTCCATCACTCCCACGATCGGCACCCCGGGGCAACTGCTCCGGAGGCTCTCTATCAGGTCGGGGTAATGGGAAGGTTCGAGGGTGAAGCCGGCCAGCGGATCTCCCTGCATGCTGTCATAACCCGCCGAAATAACGACAAGATCCGGTTTCCAGCCGGCCAGCGCGCTGGCAATGCCCTGGCGCAGGTCGGCCACATATTGCGCGGGCGGCAGCCCGGGGGGCCGCGGGATGTTGAACACGTTTCCCACGCCCCGCTCGGACGCCGCCCCGGTGCCGGGATAGAGCGGCCACTGATGCAGGGAAACGAAGCGCACCGACGGATCCCGCTCGACCAGCGCCTGAGTCCCGTTGCCGTGGTGGACATCCCAATCCACGATCAAGATCCGGTGGCGTCCCAAGGCCTGGGCCTGGCGAGCCGCTATGACCGCATTGGCCAGGAAGCAGAAGCCCATCGCCGTCTCGCGGAGCGCGTGGTGTCCCGGCGGCCGGATCGCGGCGAAGGCGTGACCCCGGCCCTCATGGGCATGGTGCACCGCAGCCAGCGCAGCCCCGGCGGCAGCCCCAGCGGCTTCGAAACTGGCTGAGCTCATGAAGGTGTCATAGTCGAGCATCCCGCCGCCGCTCGAAGCCAGGGTGGCAAGATGATCCAGATACCGGGCCGGGTGAACCCGCTCCAGGGCTTCGGCCAAAGCCGGCTCCGCCTCCCGGAGCGCGGTGGGATCCTCGGCTCGGACGGCTCGGTGCACCGCGCGCAGCCGCTCGGGGCTTTCAGGATGCGCCGACCCGGGCTCGTGGTCGAGACAGCGGAGGGAGGTGAAGACTGCGGGGAGCGTCACCGGAAAAGCGTCAACGGTCAGCAGTCAACGGTCACCTGGCTGGCCGCCGCCGAATCGGCAGGACGATCACTGCCGCGTTCGCTTGGAGCCCCGCCTCGGCGAGGGTCCGATTCCCCTCATCCAGCCGAGCCCCGTTGTACTTCACCTCGTACTCGACCGCTGGCCGCCGGATGCGCGAGCGCGCCAAGGTCGCGCGCTTCAAGTCGCTGACCAAGGCGCTCCGCGGCAGGTGAAGGGTGTGCTCCTCCCAGGTATCGAGCAGGGTGACCCGAAGCTCGATGAGAGCGGTCACGCGGCCCCCCGCCGAGAGGTCGGGGGAGGTGGCGGCAGCGTCGACAGGAACCGCGCAACCGACTGATCGAAGAAGAGCGTCGAGGCGCGGACCCGCATTCGGCCGTCCTCTTGAGGAATAACGGCAAGGGTGATTTCCTGGCCCCCCTGACCCCGCAGCACCAGGAAAGTTGCTCCCTCTTCTTCCGGAAAGGCGGCCTGGTTCGGCACCCGCTCGGCGAAGAACGTCTTGGCCCGGGCGATGACGGCACTGGGATCGAGCGAGGTGGCGATTTCGTGGGTCATGAGAGGGTGAAGCCTGAACGGTGAACGGTGAACGGTGAACCGTGAACAGTGAACCGGGCACCCCGGGAACCACCGATAAGCTAATCCGGGCCCGGCCTTGCTTCTACTGTCGCCTGGTAGGCCGCTGACCGCCGGAAGAGATCGTGCCAACGGCTCGGGCTCCGCAGCACGAGAACAAGCTCGCCAGGTGGTGGCTCGGAGACGCCCTCCACCACGAGGAACGCGGGCAGGTTCGCACCAGACGGCACGGAAACCCCGATCTCCTCCCCGCCCCAACGAAACTGTACCACACCGGGAAGCGCCGGGACGATCCGTTCCACGAACACGTCGTCATCCACCTGGAAGGAGCCATCGGGAAGCCGGAGGCCATCCCGATAGAAGAGGGGATCGAACGGCTCACCGTCATGGCGGGCGTAGTTAGCCTCCGCGGCAACGTCGAAGGCCTCGAGCTCCGAGACCCGAGCCTGCCATTCGACATGGTGCCGGACCTCGTGGGTCAGCGTTTCCCAGGACTCCGCGACCCAGTCGAAGCCGGGAGTTTCGCGGGCGAGGGTCTGGAAGGAACCGTGGTATAGAACCACCCGGCTCTGGATGTGGCGAGGATCGCCATCCGAGACCGGGAGAGGAACACACTCCCCGAGGGTCCAGACGCCGGGGCGGCCGGGGTGGGGCACGGTCCGAGGTGAGACGACGACCTCGGCAATGCCCCGGAAGAACTCCGCAGGGATCTCCTCGACCTGGCGGCGGACGAGGGCCTCGAAATCCTCTAGGCGCATGGACGGAGTGGTGAACGGTCAACGGTCAACGGTCAACGGGACCCACATGAGCACACCGAGGTCGGCTCGCAGGGCTCGTCCCGTGGACCGTTCACCGTTCACCGTTGACCGTTTCACAGCCGCTCCGCCAGGTACGCCGCCACTCCGTCCAGCGACACTCGTTCCTGGGCCATCGTGTCCCGGTCGCGCACCGTGACCGTCCGGTCGCTCCCGGTCTGGCCATCCACCGTGATGCAGAAGGGAGTGCCCACTTCGTCCATGCGGCGGTACCGCCTCCCGATCGCGCCGCCATCGTCAAAAAAGGTCGGGAGGCGCTTCCGGAGATCGTTGTACAGGGCCATGGCCGTTTCCGGCATCGCGTCCTTGTTGACCAGGGGAAAGACCGCCGCCTTGATCGGCGCGACGGAAGGATGGAACCCCAACACGGTCCGGGTTTCGCCTTCGACCTGCTCCTCCCGGAAGGCGTCCACCAACACCGTGAGGGACACCCGGTCCGCCCCGGCCGAGGTCTCCACGATGAAGGGCAGGTACCGGGTATTGGCCGCCTGATCGAAGTACTCCAGCTTCTTGCCGGAGTACTCCTGGTGCCGGCTCAAATCGAAGTCGCCCCGGTTGTGAATGCCCTCGATCTCGTTCCAGCCAAAGGGGAATTCGTATTCGATGTCGAACGCGGCCCGGGCGTAGTGGGCCAGCTCGGCGCCGGAATGCTCGTGCCAGCGGAGCTTGGCCGGGGAGAGGCCCAGCTCCTGATACCACGCCATACGGAGCCCCCGCCAGCGCTCAAACCATTCGCCGTCTTCCCCGGGTTTGACGAAGAACTGCATCTCCATCTGCTCGAACTCGCGGGTGCGGAAGATGAAATTCCCGGGAGTGATTTCGTTCCGGAACGCCTTGCCGATCTGGGCGATGCCGAAGGGGATCTTCTGCCGCGAGCTCTGGAGCACATTCAGGTAATTGACATAGATTCCCTGAGCGGTCTCCGGCCGGAGATAGACCACCGCGGCCTGCTCTTCCACCGGCCCCATGAACGTCTTGAACATCAAATTGAACATCCGGGGCTCGGTGAGGTCGCAGGTCGAGTGCTCCCCAGGGGGCTTCGAGGGCTTTTGAGGACAAGCTGCCTGCCCGACCTGATCGGCTCGGAAACGCGCCTTGCAGGTCTTGCAGTCCACCAGCGGGTCGGTAAACCCGGCGACGTGTCCGGATGCTTCCCAGACCCGGGGATGCATGAGAATCGCCGCATCGAGCCCCTCGATGTCGTCCCGAGCCCGGACCATCGAGTGCCACCACCGGTCCTTGACGTTTTTCTTGAGCTCGGCACCCAACGGACCGTAGTCCCAAACCGAGCCCAGGCCGCCGTAAATCTCCGAGGACTGGAAGACGAAACCACGGCGCTTGCAGAGGGAAACGAGCTTGTCCATCAGGGGGTGTGAGGCCATGGCGGGAAATTAGCCGGCGAGAGAGAGGAACTGCAAGCAGTGTCATGGCTTGGGCGATCTGCAAGGTTTCTAATTATCGGGGTTGTTGCGCCGGTCCTACAGATGCCGATCGGCGCCTGACTGGGCAACAGGTTACCTCGACCCAGAGGCAGGCGCGGCGCTTGCTGTTTCACTACCAAACTTTGATACCCTTGTGCCCTGGTGCCTAGAATCCGGATGACCGCTAGTTTTCCCAGATCCACCCGACGCGGCTTCTCTCTGGTGGAGATGCTCATGGTGATGGTCCTCATCGGGATCCTCGCGGCCATCGCCTACCCGGCAATTGACTCAATGCGCTACAACGCCGAGAGCGCCATGATGCAGATCGGAACGGCGCTGCAGGCCGCCCAGCGGGAGGCAGTGGCCCGGCAGCATGACGTGCTGGTGATCTTCGATGCCCCGAATGGCCGGCTGCGGCTCGTGTTCGATGTGTATGGCAACGGGACCGCTGACGGAAGCGAGCGGGTTCGCGGCGTGGCGCTCGAGCCGCAGATCGTGTTCGGGCGGGGGGGCGCGCCGGCACGGGCCTTTGGGGCCGGCCCGGTTACCCTTTCCGATGGCAGCCAGACCCTGACGTTCCACCGCAACGGCTCCGCCAGCGCCTCGGGAGGGCTGTACCTGACCTCGGTTCGGGCTGCCGCAGGCGAGGCCCGGCGGGTGCGGGATACCCGGGCCGTCGAGATCGTGCGGGCCACCGGACGGGTCGAATGGTTTCGCTACAACATGAGCGCCTGGGCACGAGGGTTCTGATGGCGAAGTCGCGGCCTACCACCAGTCGGGGGAAATCCGGCTTTACCCTGATCGAGGTGATGATCGCCCTGGTCATTCTTACGATCGCGGCGCTCTCCCTCATGCGGATGAGCGCCAAAATGATCCGCAGCGTGACGGACGACCGGGTGCGGACCCTGGCTTCGGCATCAGTCGACGCCCGGATCGCGGAGGTGCGGTCCTGGCCAACCTATTCCACTCTCGAGAGCAAATATGCCGGCACCGAAGCCAATACCCCGACGGCGGGTCTCTCGCGGGTCACCACCATCGTTCGGACCGGCGGGATCGGCCAAACCAACGACTACAAGCGCATTACGGTCCGGGTGAGTGGCACCGGGCTGGCCACGAACGTGGAGCGCACCATCACCATGGCGGCGCAATGAGAGCTGCACGGTTGGGCAACGAGCGAGGCATGTCCCTCATCGAGATCATGAT
>DATECI010000144.1:0-3931 GCA_035286985.1 Gemmatimonadales bacterium | reverse complement strand
CGCCGGCACCCCGCTCCGGGAGGGCGACGCGGTCGAGCTGGTGCATTTTGTGGGAGGAGGCTGAGATGACTCACGTCCTGGACAGCGCCGCCACGGCGCTCGACCAGCCGCTGGTAATCGGGGGGCAGGTGTTCCGGTCCCGGCTGTTCGTCGGCACCGGCAAATACCGGAGCAACGCGGAAATGGTGGCCGCCCTCGAGGCCTCGGGTGCCCACTGTATCACCGTCGCGGTGCGCCGGGTGGATCTCGACCGCCGCAAGGAGGCCGGGATCCTCCATCACCTCGATCCGACCCGCTACTTCCTGCTGGCCAACACCGCGGGTTGCTCCACCGCGGAAGATGCGATCCGCTACGCCCGGCTGGGACGGGAAGCGGGCTTCAACGACTTCGTCAAACTCGAGGTGATCGGCGACCAGGAGACCCTGCTCCCCGACGTCGAGGGCCTGCTCCGGGCCGCCCGGACCCTCGGGGCCGAAGGGTTCAAGGTCCTGGCCTACAGCAACGACGACCTGGTCACCGCGCTGCGCCTGGAGGAGGCCGGCTGCGCCGCCGTCATGCCGCTGGCCTCGCCCATCGGAAGCGGGTTAGGGCTGCTCAACCCCTACTCGATCCGGACCATCAAGCGGCGCCTGACCGTCCCGGTCATCGTGGATGCCGGGGTCGGCACCGCGTCCGACGCCTGCCTGGTGATGGAGCAGGGAGTGGACGGCATCCTGATGAACACCGCCCTCGCCGAAGCGGCCGATCCGGTCGCCATGGCCGCCGCGATGCGCCAGGCGACCGACGCCGGCCGGCTCGCGTTCCTCGCGGGGCGGATGCCGAAGCGCGAGGTGGCCGTGCCAAGCTCGCCGGTGCGGGGGATGGTTTCCTGACGGAGAAGCGTGAACGGTGAACAGTGAACGGTGAACGGGACCAACCTCATCGGTGGAGATCTCCCGGCAAGGCAGGCTCCGTTCACTGTTCACCGTTGACTGTTCACGCAGTTGGGTGAATGCCAACACCGGGCCTTGCCCCGCGGAGCGCCGCCTGGCGGGTCCTCCATGACCTCCGCCATGGCATTCCCTTCGACCGGGCGCTCCCGCGGGCGCTGGCGGGGCTCCCCGATCCCGACCGGGCGCTGTGCCACGAGCTCGCAGCGGGGGTGCTGCGCTCCCGGAGCACGCTCGACGCCGCCCTCGCCCCTCACCTGTCCGGGGGCACCGCCAAGGTCCGCGACGACCTGCTCGACATCCTCCGCCTCGGCGCTTACCAGCTGCTCTTCCTCGAGCGGGTGCCCCACCACGCCGCGGTGGACACGGCGGTGACCCTGGGCCGCCGATTCGGCGGTGCCCGGGTGGGCGGGTTCATCAATGCGGTGTTGCGAAAGGTGGCGGACGGTCGGGCGGTCGAACGGGCGGGCGGTCAGGCAGTGATCGGGACCGAGGTCGGGTCCGACCTCGCGGCGCTCTACTCCCACCCCGAATGGCTCGTGGCTCGGTGGACCTCGCGCTTCGGCCCTGATGAAACCGAGCGGCTGCTTCGGGCCAACAACAGCCGGCCCCCGCTGGTGATTCAGCCAGCCCGGTCGACCGAGGACGCAATCATTGCGAGCCTCGATGCCGTGGGGATCACCTGGAGGCACGCGCCCCACCACGCGGGCCTGGTCATTGCAGAGGCACGGCCCCAGGAGCTGCCCGGCTTCGCAGCCGGGGCCTGGTACGTGCAGGATCCAGCCCAGGCGCTGGTCATCCGCTATGCCGCCGTCGCGCCGGGCGGGACGGTGTTCGATGCCTGCGCGGCGCCGGGCGGCAAGTCGCTCGCCCTCTCGAGCATCGCCGGGTTCACGGTCGCCGCGGACCTTCGCCCGGCGCGGGCCCGCCGGCTCCGGGAAAACTTGGACCGCGCGGGGAGCGGAGCGGCTGCGGTGATCGCCGCCAACGCGGCAGCCCCGCCGGTCCGTCCCTGCGAGGTTGTCCTCTTCGACGCGCCCTGTCTCGGCACCGGCGCTTTCGCGCGGCACCCCGACGCGCGCTGGCGGGTCACCCCCGAAGCCCTGGCATCCCTGGCGGCGCAATCGGGTGGTCTCCTGCGCGCGCTCGCCGAGGTGGTCCGCAAGGGCGGGCTGTTAGTTTTCGCCACCTGTTCACTCGAACCCGAGGAGAACGAAGTGCAGGTCGAGGCCTTTCTCGCGGCTGATCGCCGGTTTCGCCGGGAGCCACCTCCGGATATCGTGCCTGGCGAACTGCTGACCTCGGCCGGCGACCTGTTTCTCCTACCGCACCGCCACGGCACCGACGGCGGGTATGCGGCTCGGTTGCGCCGGGTTGTGGATTGAGATTGGGCGCCCTCTGGCCGCTCACGGTGAAGGGCCGGGACCGGCTGCGAACCATCGTGATTCTCGCGGGGGCGGTGGTCCTCGGATACGGGGCGACCTGGGTGGCGTACCCGGCGCCGCTGGTGCCGCGCGACTTCGCGGTCGGCCGGTTGCTCGGGCTTCCGATCGAGGAGGCCCAGCGGGAGCTCAAGGAGCAAGGGTTCCGGCTCGAGCTCGAGAAGCCCGAGACCGATCCGGTCATTCCGCCCGGCCATGTGCTGTGGCAGGATCCGCCGCCCGGGACGGCGCTGCCCAAGGGGGCCCCGGTGCGGCTCACCATCAGCAGTGGACCGGCGCCGGTAGTGGTCCCAGACGTGATCGGCTTCGATCTCGACGCTGCCCGCCAAGTCGTGGGGGTTGCGGGACTCCGGATCGGAAAGGTGGACAGCCTCGTGAGCGCGACCGAAGCCGGCGTCATCATCGCCACCCGGCCGGCGACCGGCAGCTCCGAGCCACCGGGCACTCCGGTCGACCTGGTGGTGAGTCGTGGCGCGGCCGATATCCGGGTACCCGACCTGCTCGGCATCGACCAGTACGCAGCGCGCGACCAGCTGGAGCGGGCCGGGCTCAAGGTGGGCACCATCGGAACCCGGCGGGTTCGCCGGGGCCCGGCCGGGGTCGTGGTGGACCAGCGTCCCGCCGCGGGCATGCTGAGCCCGCGGGGGGGCCGGGTTAACCTGGTGATCAGTCAATGAAGCCCCGCATCGCGCCCTCCATTCTCTCCGCGGACCTGGGCCGGCTCGGCGAACAGCTCGCCGAGGCGGAGCGAGGCGGTGCGGAGTGGATCCACGTGGATGTCATGGACGGCCGTTTCGTTCCTAACCTGACCTTTGGGGCCCCGGTGATCCGCGCGCTGGCCCGGCTCACCCGGTTGCCGCTCGACGTCCATCTCATGGTCCTCGAACCGGAACACTACATCGAGCCATTCGCGGACCTGGGCGTGGCGTATTTCACCTTTCATCCCGAGGCCACGATTCATGTCGAGCGCCAGGTCGCCCGGGTGCACGAGCGGGGAATGAAGGCCGGGCTGGCCCTCAACCCGGCCGCCCCGATTCCGCTCATCGAGGAGGTGCTCGATCAGCTCGACCTGGTGTTGCTCATGACGGTCAACCCGGGCTTCGGCGGCCAGGATTACATTGAGGCGGCGACCGGGAAGATCCGCCGGGTCCGGAATCTGCTCACCCAGCGCGGAAGTGCGGCCACCCTGGAGGTGGACGGCGGTATCACGGTGGAGACCATTCGGCGGGCCTGGGAGGCGGGAGCGGATACCTTCGCGGCGGGCACCGCGGTCTTCGGCGAGCCGGACCCCGCAGCGGCCGTGGCGCGGCTCCGGCAGGCTTGCGAGACGGCGGTATGAAGAAGGGAGAGGGCATGCGGCGGCAGTGGACTCTGGTAGGCATCATCGTAGCGGGCCTGTTGCTCGGCGCCTTCGCGCTGGTCAAGTTCGGCCCCGCCATCGAGGGCGTCGAGGTGGGCAAGCGGGCGCCCGACTTCACCGCGGTACGCCTGGTCCAGCGAGACACCATCGGGTTCCGCGAGCAGTATGGCGGCCACGTCACCCTGGTCAACATCTGGGCC
>DATECI010000143.1:0-5401 GCA_035286985.1 Gemmatimonadales bacterium | reverse complement strand
CATCTCTTCCGGACCGAGACGGGCAATCCCCCGTTCGAGCCGATCTTCTCCGAAATCCGCGAGCGCGAGCCGATCGGGTGAGCCCGCCCGGTGGGGAATCCTGGCTCGTCACCGGGGCGAGCGGGTTCCTGGGCCGCCATCTGGTGGAGCTTTTGGAGCGGACGCCGGCCGTGCAGTATTCGCTCGCGCTGGTCCGAAGCCGCGAGGCCTGGGAGGCCATGGCCTGGACCCACCCGCTGCGCCGGGTCAGGCCTCTGGTGGGTGACATTACCGAAACCGGCTGGTGGGAATCCTTGCCGGGCGGCTCGGCCGGAGAGCGGCTCGGCGGCATCTTCCATCTTGCCGCTCTGGTGAGCCACCAGCGCCGGGATGCCGAGCGGGTCCGTCACGTCAACGTGGAGGGAACCCTCAACATCGTGCGGCTCGCCGCAAGCCGGCGGTGCCGCCTGGTCTTCGTTTCGACTTCCGGGACAGTCGGCTGTTTTCGCAAAGCCGACGCGTCAGCGGACGAGGACGCGCCCTTCTGTGAAGCCGAGGTGCGCCAGTGGCCCTATTATCGCTCGAAGGTGGAGGCTGAGCGCGAGGCACGGCGATTGGCCACTCAGCTGGGCGTCGAGTTGGTCATCCTGCGACCCCCGGTGCTGCTTGGACCGGGAGATCACCGGCGCCGCTCCTCAGCTCACGTTCTCCGGCTGCTCGAGGGGAAGGTACCGTTCTTGATCGAGGGCGGCATGCATTTCGCCGACGTGAGAGACGTGGCCCCCGCCCTCCTGTGCGCCATGGAGCAGCCCCACCCCCGGCCGGTGTATCATCTTCCCGGGACCCAGTACACAATACCGGAGTTTTACGCCACAGTGGCCGAGCTGGCCGGCAGGCCGCCACCCCGGCGGATCGTGCCGTATCGGGTGGCTCGCTTGCTGGCGGGAGTCGCGGACCGCCTGGGCTTGCCCCTTCTGCCCAAGCCGGAGCTCGTCGAAATGGCTTCTCATTACTGGGGACTCACATCGCAGCATGCCGGTCCCGACCTCGGATATCAGGGCCGGCCCGGTCGAGCAACTCTGCAGGATACGATCGCCTGGCTCCGGGAGCATCCCTCGTGAACGGCTCTCGGACATCAGCGTTCGGCTATTGGTGGCTCCCGCTCGGCTATTGGCTATTGGCTATCGGCTGTTGGACGGTTGTCTCCGGGGCAGTATCTCCGCTCCCGGCCCAAAGCCTCCCTCCCTATGCCCCCCTCAATCCTGCCGCGCAGATGCGTTCGGGGCTGGCGACCCTGCCCTACTTCACGGTCGATCGCCGGTGGCACGTGTCGTTTGCCGTGGACTACGGCAGTCTCATCGAGTACCACGCGGGTGAGGGCGCCAGTTACGTCCTCGATGCCGAAGTCCTCGGTGCCCGGCTCCTCGTCGCCCGGTCGATCGGTACGACGGGATTCGTCCTGGCCGAGACGAGCTTCTACGGCTCTTACGACGGCTTTCTGGACGGATTCCTCGACTGGTATCACAACTTCACCGGGCTACACGTGGCGGCGCGGGAGCTCCGGCCCAAGGACGAGTTTGCCCACGAGATCCGCCTGGGGGGCCGGGAATTCCAGTACGCCAAGTCGTCCGGCTTTATCGGCGATGTGCGGGTCGGCGGGGGGTTCCGGCATGGCCGGGGTTGGCAAACGGCTGCTTGGCTCACCCTGCCGACCGGCTCCACCCCGGGGGGCTACCGGAAAGGGGTGCTGTCGGCCAATGCCATGACCATGCTCCATCATGACTTCGGCAAGGGGAACCGGTTTACCTACGAAGGGAGCGCTGGGTTTGGATACACCCCCCACCACGGGGAGCTCCGCCAATGGCAGCATACGACGTTTCTGATGGTGGCGCAGGGTCTCCGGGCTCGCATCGTAGGCCCGTTCCAGGGGTACGCGAACATCATCTACGACACCCCCTACTATCGCGACACCGGGATACCGGACCTCGATAGGAAGGAGCTCACTCTCGACGCCGGCGCGTTGTTTCGATTCAAGCGGGGACCGGCCTGGCTCCTGGGCATGACCCAGGACCTCTCGCCCAAGGGCCCCGCGATCGACGTGGCGTTCAGGCTGGGGGCGTACTGGTAAAGAGGAACTCATCCATCTGCTGGAGCAGGAACTCCTTCGCGCTCGGATCACGCAGGTTGAGGCCGTAGTGGTTGATGAGCTGCTGCTGAAACTTCAGCCACTCGGCCCAGCACACCGCGCAGATTTCCCGGAAGACCCGTTGTCCGACCGGATTGGGAAACGGCGGGAAGGCCTGCTGATCGCGGGCCTGCCCGCATCGGACGCAGCTGATGGAAGCCATGCCAACTCAACCCTCTCTTCGCAGCGCCACCGCTCCACTCTTGGCCCCCAGTCCTGCACCCAGTCCGATGGCGGCTACCGTCGCGCCGCTGATCAGCGGAAGCAGGGTAAACGGGGCCGCGACCAAAATCCCGAGGCCCCCGGCAAGCCATGGCACCAGGGGGGACCGCGCCCCGTCAACGAATCGAAGCCGGCGGCGGATAAAGCCGCGGGCAAAACCGAATGCCATCACCCCACCCATAACCGCGATGGTGATGGCCAGGACACTCAGGATAGTATCAAACACAAGGCCTCCCCAAACCGGATGGGTTCCAATACGGAACGGCCGGCTGGAAGTTTCACCGGCCTCATCACCATCGCAGCGCGCAGCTCCCCCACACAAACCCCGACCCGAACGCCGTCAATACCACGAGATCTCGCTCCTTCAGACGGCCCTCCCGCACGCATTCGTCCAGCGCGATCGGAATCGTGGCCGCCGTCGTGTTGCCATAGCGCTGGATATTGTTGTACGTCTGCCCGTCTCGGAGGGCCAGCTCCTTCTGGACCGCCTCCGAGATGCGGAGGTTGGCCTGGTGGGAAATCAGCAGGGCGATGTCGCTCACCGGCGCCCCAGCCCGGGTTAGGACGGATCGTACCGACTCCGGCATGCGGACCACCGCGTGCCGGAACACTTCCCGGCCGTCCATCCTGAGCCAATAGCGACCTTCGGCCTGTTCCCTGGCCCACTCGGTCGGAGGCACCAGGGCTCCGGGCCCCTCCACCCAGAGCTTCTCGGCGTGCTGGCCCTCGGTGTGGAGGTCGAACGCCAGAACGCCGCGCCCGGACTCTTCCGTGGCGCCGAGCACCACCGCGCCGGCACCATCGGCAAAGATCACCGCGGTGTGACGCCCGGCAGTGGACAGATCCATCCGGGTGGACTGGATCTCCTGCCCCACCACCAGGATTCGTCGGAACGACTCGGTCCGGATATAGCCGTCGGCGATCGACAGCGCGTAGATGAACCCGGCGCATTGCATCCGGAGATCGATCGCGGGAATGGTCGTGGTGATGCCCAGCTCCCGCTGGAGGTAGACCCCATTGCCGGGAGTGAACCGATCGGGGGTGCTGGTGGCGTACACGATGGCGTCCAGCTCCTCCGGTTCGAGCCCGGCCATCGCCAGGGCCTCCAGCGCCGCCTGCTTCCCGAGCCCGACCCCGGCATCCCCGGCCTCGATCCACCGCCGCTCCTGGATCCCGGTCCGGGCCCGGATCCAATCGTCAGAGGTATCCATAAGGGCTGCGAGATCGTCGTTGGTGACGACCCGGGAGGGGAGGGCCCGGCCGGTGCCGAGGATCAGGGAGCGCATGACGAAAGCTATCAGCTATCGGCTATCAGCAATCGGTCAACAGCTCGAATAAACCGGGGCGCGGTCCGAAGCTGATAGCTAATAGCTAATAGCTAATAGCCGATAGCCGATAGCCCTATTCGTACCTCAGCGCGTCTATGGTGTTCAGATTGGCTGCCCGCCACGCCGGCCACATCCCGAAGAACAGGCCCACCAGCGCGCTGAAGGCGAAGGCCAGGCCCACCGAGCTCGGCGCAATGAAGGTGTTCCACCTGGCAAAGTGGGACATCAACATGGCGCCGCCCGCTCCCGCGAAGACGCCGAGCAACCCTCCGAACAGGCAGAGCACCAGAGCCTCGATCAGGAACTGGAGGAGTACCGTGGTTTTGGTGGCGCCGAGTGCCTTGCGGATCCCGATTTCGCGGGTGCGCTCGGTCACCGACACCAGCATGATGTTCATGATTCCGATGCCGCCCACGATGAGCGACACGAAGGCGATCCCGCCGAGCAGCAGCTTGAAGGTCTGGGTGGTCTCCTGCTGAGTCGCCAGGATGTCCTGCTGGTTTCGGATCTGGAAATCGTTATCGCCGCCGGGGCGGATCTTGTGCTCCCGCCGGAGCACTCGCTCGATGTCCACCATCCCCTGCTCCAGAGTGGCACTCTCCCTGACCAGCACCGCGATGGACCGCAGCCGGTCGCTCCCGAACAGCCGGAAGCGCGCGGTACTGAGCGGAATCAGGATCTGCTCGTCGAGATTCATGAAGCCACCCTGAGACCCCTTTTCACTGAGGATCCCGATCACCTCGAACGGCTGGCCCCGGACTTGGATGGTCTGGTGAACCATGGCCGCCGGATTCACGTTGAACATCGTCGGCACCGCAGCCCCCAGCACCGCATACCGCTGCCGGGCCGCGTCATCGCCCTGGGTGAACATCCGTCCGATGGGAATCGTGTAGTTCCGGACCTCGGCGTAGTTCGGGCTGGTACCGAGAGTGTTGATATTGACGTTCTTGTTGCCGTACTTCACCTGCATCGAGCGCTGCATTTCGGGCGTCACCGCTTTGAGCAGGGTAGCACCTTCCGTCAACGCCTCGGCGTCTTTCACGGTCAGGCTCACCCGCACGTCGCTGGCCCGCCCCATCATGAACGACTGGCCCGGGTTGATAGTCAGCAGGTTGGCGCCGAGCGCCTGGATTCGAGCCTCCACGGCGCGTTGCGCCCCCGTGCCGAGGGCTACGACGGCGATTACCGCGCCCACCCCAATGATGATCCCCAACATCGTGAGCAGGGCCCGAAGCTTGTGATCGCGGATGCTGCTAAAAGCCACCCTGATCGTTTCACCGATCATCATGGCAGACTATCTCCCTCCGCCACCCGGCGGCCGGGTACCAGCTCCTCCGGAACCGCCTTGGCCGCCCCCTTGACCCGCCGCACCTCCCGCCCCGGGCCGCGCCTGCTGAGCCGGAGGCTGGGCCTGGCTCATGCCCGGCACCGCTCCGCCCCCGGTCATCTGGGTGAAGCGGGTCCGGGCCTCCTGTTGCGACTGCACCAGGCTCGCACTGGGGAGGACCAGCACCGAGTCGGTCTCCGAGAGGCCCGTGACCACTTCGCTGTAATCCAGATCGGTGAGACCGGTTCGGATGTAGGTCGGGATCGGCTGCCCGTTCCGCATCACGAACACGATGTAGTCGCCCCCGAACTGGAAATCGCTCCCGCCCCCCCCCTGACGCCCCATCCCACCGCTCAATCC
>DATECI010000142.1:0-3746 GCA_035286985.1 Gemmatimonadales bacterium | reverse complement strand
AGTCTCCCCCCCGCCCCGTATCCGTTCGCCGACTGGCGCGAGACTTCGTAGCTCTTGTGGTAATCGTTATATCGGCCAAACCCGCCGATTTCCCAGGTCCCCCTCTGTTGCCCCACGAGGGGGGGTGCGACCGCAGGGGTGGCAATGAGGCCGGCGAGCGCGGCCAGGATGAGATGCTTCGGCATAACCAGGCTCCTTGTCATACGATCAGTCGGTAACGCTCTTTTCCGGAGAATCCTCCGGAGCGCCCCCTAGCATAACTCTCTCGGCGTAACCCGCAAGCCGGTCCGTGCCTGGACCGTACCCAACAATAAGCTGACGTTTGACCCCCTTGCCGGAGGCACATCTCAATCGAAAGGGTGAGTCTGAGACTGCCGGGCCCCCGATTGACACCTCTCCCCGAGAGGCGGATGTTCCCTTCACTTCCCAGCCTGCCGAGGAATACCAATGCGTCGCGCCATCCCGCTCTCGAGCTTCTTCGCCGCCCTGGCCCCCTCCCTCTGCGCCCAGGACCGGCCCCCTGAGGTCCGCTACATCGCCCCGGTCGGCGCCGCGGCCACCCTGCCGTTCTCTCCGGCGGTTCGGGTCGGCCATATCCTTTACCTGTCCGGACAACTCGGCACCGACAGCACCGGCCGCCTGGTGGCCGGTGGAATCGAAGCCGAAACCAAACAGACCCTCACCAACATCAAGGCCCTGCTGGAGGCCAACGGGTCGTCGATGGACCGGGTCGTGAAGTGTCTGGTGATGCTGGCCGACATCGGGGAATGGGGTCGGATGAACTCGGTGTACGTGACGTTCTTCCCGACTCACAAGCCGGCCCGGAGCGCGTTCGGAGCGACCGGGCTCGCCCTCGGCGCGCGGGCCGAGATCGAGTGTATCGCCACGGTTCCCTGATCGGGTCGAGGCCGTAAGCCCGGGGAGGTCCCCCTGATTGGAGGCCACTCCGGCTCGACCCCTTGCGCGCCCGACCAAAAGTTTGCATAATTATGCATTATGCATACTACTCTGGCCCTGGCCTTCTCCGGCGGGCTCGATACCTCGTACTGCGTTCCCCGGCTGGCCGAGCTGGGCTACGCCGTTCACACCGTCTATGTCAACACCGGCGGTAGCTCGGCCGAAGAACGGGCCGCGATCCGCCGGCAGGCGGAGGCGGTCGGGGCAGTGCGTCACCATGAAGTGGACGCCCGGCACGACGTCTTCAACCGCTTCGTTCGCTATCTCATTCAGGGCAATGTGCTCCGCGGGGAGGTCTATCCGCTTTCGGTGGCCGCGGAGCGGACCCAGCAGGCCATCGCGCTGGTGGAGGCGGCCCGGGCGATCGGAGCCACCGCGGTCGGGCATGGGTCCACCGGGGCCGGCAACGACCAGGTGCGGTTCGACATCGCCTTCCGGGTGCTCGCTCCCGACCTTCAGATTCTGACCCCCATCCGGGATGAAAACCTGACTCGCGACCAGGCGATTGCCTATCTCGAGGCCCACCGGCTCCCGGTCCCTGCCAAAGCGGCGGCCTATAGCATCAACGCCGGCCTTTGGGGAACGACCTGGGGCGGAGGTTGGACCCACGACACCTGGGCCGGGCCGCCGGCCGAACTGCTCGACCCGCCTCCCGACGCTCCGGCGCCGGCCGAGCTGGTGATCGGATGGGAGCAAGGCATTCCGGTGACGCTGGACGGCACCCGGCTCGGGGGCCCGGACCTGGTGGCCCGACTCAGCGCGCTGGCGGCAGCCTATGGGCTGGGCCGCAGCATCCACGTGGGCGAAACCGCGCTGGGCATCAAGGGGCGGATCGGCTTCGAGGCCGGTGCCGCGCTGGTCCTGATCGCGGCCCACCGGGAACTGGAAAAGCTCGTCCTCACCAAGTGGCAGGGGTTCTGGAAGGACCAGCTCGGCCGGTTCTATGGCGACCGGCTTCACGAAGGCCACTATTTCGATCCCGCGCTGCGAGACCTCGAGGCGCTCTTTACCAGCTCCCAGCAGCGGGTGAGCGGAGCCACCCGGGTTCGCCTGGCGGCGGGCCGGTTCCAGGTGACTGGAGCGCGCAGTCCGCACTCGATGATGGACCGATCAGTCGCCACCTATGGAGAGGAGAATCGGCTCTGGACCGGAGCGGAAGCCCGCGCCTTTGCCCGGATCGGGGCGATTCCGGAGCTACTGGCGGAGAGGGCGGGGAGGGCAGCAAAGGTCGAACCCGAAGGGGATGGGGGTGGGGCGGACCGTTCACCGTTCACTGTTCACCGTTCACCGTAATGGTCCGCACCACCCGGCTGCACCTCGACCGCATCGCCTCCTCCACCCGGAACGCCCGGCTCGCTCCGGACGTGATCGTGGGGGATGAAATCATCGCGCGGGAAGGCTACCTGCTCGCGGTGCGGATCCTGGACGACAAGGCCACCTACAACACGGTCGAGGACCTGTCGGGGCGCATGGTTTCGCTTCGGGCCGGCGACGCGCTGGCCGGCACCCTCGGCTCGCGCCGGGCGCTGCGGGGCTACGCGGGCGTGGTGCCGGACCGGATTGCCGTCGGCGACGTGGTTAATGTGCTCAATCTGGGCGGGATTCTGGGACATTGCATCTCATCCAATCCCGACATCGGGCCGCCGTTCCGGGCCGAGGTCCTGGGGGCGGTCCTCGCCTTTCCCGACTTGGGCGACCGGATCGGGCGCCCGGCCACCATCATGGATGGGGCGGTGCCCGCGGCCCCGGCGCTGGAGACCACGATTCCGGTTGTCTACGTCGCCGGCACCTGCATGAACGCGGGCAAGACGGTCGCCGCCACTGAGCTGGTGCGGGGCCTGACCCGGGCCGGCCTCCGGGTCGCCGCCTGCAAGCTGACCGGGGTCTCGCTCATGCGAGACACCCTCTCGATGCAGGATGCGGGAGCGGTGGCCGCGCTGACCTTCAACGACGCCGGCGCGGCCAGCACCCATGCCGGCATGACGGTACCGGTGGCCCGCGGGCTCCTCAATCGGATCGCGAAAGCGCCGGCTGGTGGTGCGGGGGCCCGCCCCGACGTGGTGGTGGCGGAGCTCGGAGACGGGATTCTGGGAGAGTACGGGGTCCAGGATATTCTGCGCGACCCCGGGTTAATGGGGCTTGCGGCGGCCCACGTCATGGCGGCGCCCGATCCGGTGGCGTGCTGGGGCGCGCACCAACTCTTCGCCGGCCACTACCAGCTTGCGATCACCTGCTTTACCGGCCCCGCGACCGACAACCAGGTGGGCCGGGACTACATCATCGGGCAACTGGGCGTTCCGGCCCACAATGCCCTCCGCGATGCGGCCGGGCTGCTGGGAACGGTGCGGGAAGCAATGGGGTCGGTGCGGTCGGTGGGGACCGCGGGGGCAACCTAGGTGCGGGTGGCCTTGATCGGGGCTGCGGGTTATGTCGGCGGCGAGCTGCTTCGGCTGCTGCTCCAGCATCCCGCGGTGCGGGATTGCGTCGCGGTCAGTCGAAGCCAGGCCGGAAAGCCGGTGGCGGAGGTGCATCCGGGTCTGGGGTTGCTCACCGACGCGCGGTTCTCCGGGCTGACCGCGGCCGAAGCGGCTCGGGGTACCGACGTGGTCTTCCTGGCCCTGGAGCACGGCCAGTCCTCCGAGGTGATGGAGGAGGTGCTGGAATCCGGCCCGGGCCTCGTCGTGGATCTCGCGGCCGACTTCCGAATTCGGGATGGCCGGCTTCACGAGCGCTATTACGGAACCCACCCCGCTCCGGCTCTGGTGCCTCGGTTTCGCTATGCCCTGGCC
>DATECI010000141.1:0-2680 GCA_035286985.1 Gemmatimonadales bacterium | reverse complement strand
CGTCCCATCCGAGTCAGCATCATCGCTGCTGCGCCAGTCGCACTGCTCACCCGCCGATTCCCCCCGTGCTGTTTGCCGCGCCCGATGCCGCCGCGATGGGAATCCCGAAGCGGAAGGGTGACGTACCCTCCTTTGCTACGGGTGATTGTGACTCGTGCCCGACGGAATCCCTTCCTGGCTAATAGATTCCGGGGAGGATTCTTTCAGAGGTGTGCGCATGACTGGGAGGGTTGATCGCCACAGCTCTCTGCTGATGATCGGGCTGGACGCCGCCGACCCGACCCTGATTCGCAAGTGGATGGCAGCCGGCCTGCTGCCGAACCTCTCCGCGCTGCTGAGCCGCGGGGGATGGGCCACGCTGGATCCGACCCCGGATTGGATGGTGGGCGCGCTGTGGCCGAGCTTCTACTCCAGCAGCACCGTCGAACATTTCGGCATGTATCACTATCTGGTCTGGCGTCCGGAACGGATGGCGACCGAAAGGCCTGAACCCCAGTGGATGCCGTTGGAGCCGTTCTGGCGCGACCTGCCTGCGCTGGGACGCCGGGTCATCGCCGTGGACGTGCCGCTATGCTACCCGCCCAACGATTACCCGGGCGTTGAGGTCTCGGGTTGGGCCACCCACGAGATCCTCCACGCGCCGGGCTCGTCGCCCGCCGGCTTGTTGAATGAAATCCGCCGGGAGTTCGGCCCGCCGCCCTTGCCCGAAGAATCCGCGTGCCAGCTCACCGCGGCAGAATGCCTCGCGGTGCGCGATCAATGCGTCGAGGCCGCCCGACAGGTCGGCGAGCTGGGCCGCGCCTTGATGCAACGGCATCCCTGGGATCTCTCCCTGGTGTGTTTCTCCTCCACCCATCGCGGCGGACACCTGCTGTGGGACCGCACCATTCTCGACGACGGAGCGACTCCGGCCCAGCTCGAGCGCATCGAGCAGGGGCTCCGCGACATTTACGTCGCCTGCGATTCCGCCGTCGGCCGCCTGGTCGAAACGGCCGGTGAGCAGGCCGCGGTCATGGTGTTCTCGCTCCACGGCATGGGCCCCAACAGCGATCGGACCGGCATCCTGCCGGAGATGCTGCTCCGCATTCTCGAGGATCGCCGGAGCGAGGGCGAGCCCATTCGCCCGGTCCGCCTGGCCGACCGGCTTCGCCGGCTGGCGCCGGAGGAATGGCGCAACCGGATCAAGCGGCGACTGCCGCGCTGGCTTCAGGACCGGCTGACGGTGTATTGGCGCTTGAGCCGGGTAGATTGGTCCCACACCCGCGCCTTCCTCGCCTTCTGTGATCTCGACGGGTACGTGCGAATCAACCTCCGGGGCCGGGAACGGGAGGGAATCGTCGGGGCGGAGGACTACCGGCCCCTCTGCGAGGCGATCGCTGCCGGGTTACGAAGCTTTCGCGACGCCGACACCGGCGAGCCCCTGGTCCGGGAGATCGGCTTCGCGGAGCAGGTCTTTGCCCCCGGTCCGCGGCGACTGTATCTCCCGGACCTGATCGTCCGCTGGGTCGACTCGCCGGCCAGCCTCCATCGCCGGATCGTTTCCGACCGGTACGGATTCATCCCCTGGCCGAGGCCGGGACGGCCTCCCCTGGGGCGCTCCGGTAATCATAGCCGCCAAGGGTTTCTGATCGCGGGAGGAGCCGCTTTCGGTCACGAGCGCCTCCCCGCCTCCGCGCGCCTCATCGACCTCGCACCCACCGCTATGCACCTGCTGGGGGTACCGAAGCCGGCCTCCTTTCAGGGTCGCAGCCTGTTGTCCGGCGCCCTCCCCCCTAGCCCATGACGTTCCTCGATGCCAACCGGTGGCAGGGCGACGCGATCCGGGCCGATGTGGCCATTGTCGGCGCCGGGGCGGCCGGGCTTGCGCTGGCTCGGGAGTTCACCGGCCGCGCGGTCCAGGTCGCCCTGATCGAGGGGGGTGATTTCCAGCCGCGACAGCGGAACCAGTCCATGTACCTGGGCGAGAACACGGGCCGGACCAATGACTCGCTGGCGGTGTCGCGCTTTCGCAGCTTGGGGGGCTCCACCACCCGCTGGGGAGGGCAATGCCGGCCGCTCGACCCCATCGATTTCGAGGTTCGCGACGGCTTCGAGCAGAGCGGCTGGCCGTTCGGACTTTCCCATCTGGAACCCTATTACCGGCGCGCCCAGGAGTTCTGCCGGCTGGGGCCCTATGCCTATGACCCCGCCGACTGGTCGGCAAGCTCCGGCGGACCGCTCCCGCTCGAGAGCGACCTGCTGCAAACCCGAGTCTACCAATTCGGTCATCCCACCGACCTCGGGCTGGTCTATCGGGAAGAACTCCGGGCCGCCGGAAACCTCACGGTCTATCTCAACGCGAACCTGATCGAGATCCAGAGCGATGCCGCTGCTACCCGGGTCACCGGGCTCCGCCTGGTCACGGGCTCCGGCCGCAGGCTCGCCGTCGAAGCCGCCTGTTACGTCCTCGCCTGCGGCGGAATCGAGAACGCGCGGCTTCTGCTGGCGTCCGATCGGGTCCATCCGGGTGGGCTCGGAAACGACCATGATCTGGTGGGGCGGTATTTCATGGACCACCCCTACGTCTTTCCCGGCTACTTCCAACCGGCGCGCCGCGATTTCGACCGGAGCTTTTACGTGATCGAGGGGTACGATCAGGTCGGAACCGAACAGAAGATGCATGCGGCGTTCGGCTTGAGCG
>DATECI010000140.1:0-16008 GCA_035286985.1 Gemmatimonadales bacterium | reverse complement strand
GAAGGACTCTGCCGCGGGGCAGGTCCCGTTCACCGTTCACTGTTTACTGTTCACGGTTCACGGATTCGTCGCCGCCGCCACCCCGCTCCCCGGCCACTTGTTGTACCAGCTCATCATGTAGAGCTGGGTCCGGATCCAGTTCGACGGCCGCGAGCTGGTACCGTGCCATTCGTTCTCGAACCGGAGCAGTACCGCCGGCACTCCCCGCATCTTGAGCGCCGCATAGTACTCCTCGGACTGAGGCATCGGGGTCCGCATGTCGAGGACTCCGGTCATGACCATGGTCGGGGTCTTCACCTTGCCGACGTACATCAGGCTCGACTGCTTGAGCCATGGCATCGGATCTTCCCAGAACGGCTTCTCGAAGAAGTTGAACGTGAACATCGGGATGTCGGTCTGGCCCGCAAAGCTGAGCCAGTTGATGACCGGGCAGCGCACCGCGGCGGCGGCGAAGCGGTCGGTATGCCCGATCACCCAGCTCGATAGCACCCCGCCCCCCGAGCACCCCCCCACGTACATGCGGCGGGTATCGATGTAGCCCCGGCCTACGACGGTATCCACCCCCGCCATCAGGTCGTCATAGTCCACGCCGGGATAGGCGTGCATGATCGCGTTGCCGAAGGCGCTGCCGTAGCCGGTGCTTCCCCGCGGGTTGGTGTAGAGCACCACAAAGCCGTTCGCGGCAAAGTTCTGGAACGAATAGTTGAACCCGGTCGTGTAGGTGCCGTGGGGTCCCCCGTGGATCTCCATGATCAGGGGGTATTTCCGGGCGGGATCGAACGAGGGCGGCTTCACGACCCAGCCCTGCACCCGGGTTCCCCCGGTGGAGGTGTACCAGAGCTCCTCCACCTCGCCGATCCGGACCCCTTGCAGGATATCGGCATTCACCTCGGTGAGTTGCTCGATCCGGGCCGGGGCTTTGAGATCAAGCCGGACGATATCGGGCGGCCGGGAAGCGTCGGTGCGCACCGCGAAAACCGTCCCGCTCCGGGCTACGGCAGCGTTGGTGATGAGCTGGTTGCCGGTGGTGACCTGTCGGGGTGAGGCACCCAGGGCCAGATACCAGAGATGGCTGGTCCCCCGGTCGGAAACAGTGAAATAGAGACCCTTCCCGTCGGCCGACCAGGTGAGGCCCGAAGGATCCCGGTCGAGACCGCCACTCCGCGGGGTCATGCCGCTCCCATCGGCCCCGATCGTGTAGATATCGTTGGCCCGGTAGCTGACCGGTCCGGCCGCCGGATATCCGGCAAAGGCGATGAGCTTCCCGTCAGGAGCGACCTTCGGGTTGCTCCAGGCCCCTTCCTCGGTCGTCAGCAGGCGCTTGCTGCTTGTCGCGACGTCTACGAGGTAGAGCGCCGAGCGCTGGTACATCCGCTCCGCGTCGGAAGAGTCGAGGCCGGCCACTACAATCCTCTGCCCGTCGGGCAGCCAATCCCAGCCCGAGCCTCCTGCTCCGCCGCCCCGGGGTCCGGCATTCCAGTCGCCCCGGGTTACCTGGCGGGGGGTGCCGCCGGTTGCCGGCACCACGAAGACGTGGGAATAGCCCATGTCGAGGTAGCCATTGCGGTCGGCCCGATAGAGCAGGTTGTCCACGATCCTAGGACCGCGAGTCCAGGTGGCGCCCTGCGGCGCGGCGGGCAGGTCGATCCGCCAGGGGACCTCTTTCGGAACGAACATGGTAAACCCGATCCACTTTCCATCGGGCGCCCAGCGCAGCCCCCCGGGGCTCCGTTGCACCTTGGTGACCTGAGTCACCGCACCTTCGGGATCCATGTAGCGGACGAAGATCTGCGGCCCGGTCGGCTCGCCTTCCGCCAGGTAGGCGATCCGGGTCCCGTCCGGAGACCATTCCGCATTCGACCCCTTGACCAGGAAGCGGAGCTTCGAGCCGTCCGGGTGCATGAGCCATAACCCGGTCTCGAACTGGTCCTTCATCTTGTCCACGCCGCGCCGGGTGAAGATCACCTGGGAGCCGTCGGGTGAAGGTTGCGGGTCGCTGACGGTTTCGTAGTCCAGATAACGGGTAACCGTGAGCAGCGTGTCGGACGGCTTCTCCTGCGCTTGGGCGAGGCTCGCCCCGCAAAGGAGCAGCCCAGGCAAAACGAATCGGCGCATCATTCGGCGTATCATGAGGAACTCTCCCCCAAAGCTTGGGCCTGCTTCTCCGGTTGACGGCTGGCGTGCACCGCTAGCGTCACCGCTCACTGTTCCCTCGTCCGCATGATCCGGTTGCGTAACGCTCCGATCACCACCCCGAGCAAGAACCATCCGATCACCAAGTCAGCCAGCTCGGCGAGCTGGACATTGATCGGAAAGCCGTGCCGGATCGCTTCCGGAAAGAGGAGATCGATGCCCGCCGCGAGTCCTACCACGGCAAAGAGACTGCCGGTCCCCATCGCCGGCCAGACCGGTAACCGGAGGAGGATCCACGCCAGCAGAAACGCCACCAGGATCTCGATCAGCAGCTGAATTGCCATCGGGACCACCACAGAAGCGAATCTGGGCCGGAGGTCGCGCTCGAAGGAGACCGCGGCAAAGAGTCCCCGCCCATCCCAGTAGATCCCGTTGGAGGGCGCGTTCGCCTTGACCGTCTCGACCACCGCGGTCGAGTCCGTGAACGGCTGCGGTTTCAGGCTCGAGAGGATGCCCGTCATGTGGGAGACGGTATCCCAGCCGAACGAGACGATGCCGCCCACCAGCGCGGCGGTCAACAGGTAGCGGAGCTTCATGATCCCCTCCGGAACGAGGTAGGCTCAGGCATGCACGCCTGCTGGTTCCTTCTTGTGCTCCGCGGCGATTTTCGCCGCGACGTCGGCTGGCACCTCGGCATAGCCGTGGAATCGCTCAGTGTGACTACCCCGGCCGTGGGTAATCGAGTGCAGTGCCGCGGAGTACCGGTAGAGCTCCGCCTGGGGAATCAGGGTGTTGACAACCGTGCTTCGCCCGTCGGACTCGGTATTGAGGATATGGGCCCGGCGGGGAGACAGGTCGGCCAGCACGTCGCCGAGCTGGTCCGATGGCACCCGCACCTGGACCGAGATGATCGGCTCGAGCAGCACCGGGCGCGCCTTGGGAGTCACGTTCCGGAAGGCGATGATCCCGGCCATCTTGAACGCCTGCTCGCTGGAATCCACGTCGTGATAGGAGCCGAAGTAGCACTCGCACCGAAAATCCACGCACGGGAATCCCGCGACCGGCCCCCGCTGGGCCGCCTCCTGGACGCCCTTGTCAACGGCGGGAATGAACTTGTTGGGGATCACCCCGCCCACGATGCTGTCGACGAATTCATAACCCGAGCCCCGCGCCAGCGGCGAGATCCGGATGGAGCAGTCGCCGTACTGACCCCGACCGCCGCTCTGTTTCTTGTGCTTGCCCTGGCCCTCGGCGATGCCCTTGAAGGTTTCCCGGTAGGGCACCTTGGGCCGCGCCAGCTCAGCGTGAACTCCGTACTTCCGCACCAGCCGGCCCAGGAGGATCTCGAAGTGCCGCTCCCCCATCCCGCGGATCAGGGTCTGCCCCAACTCTGAATTGTACTCGAAGTGGAAGGTCGGATCTTCCTCGTGCAGCTTGTGGAGGCCAGCCGCGAGCTTGTCTTCCTCCCCGCGCTGCTTGACCACCACCGCCGAAGTGGCCTCCGGCTCGGGAAACTCCATCGGAGGGAGCCGGACCGGGCGCTCCTTGCGGCAGAATGTGTCGTTGGTGTGGGTATCCTTGAGCTTGGCGACCGAGCCGATATCCCCGGCGTGCAGCTCGGCAACCTCGTGGCGCTCTTTGCCTTGCGGGACCGAGAGGTGATTCAGCTTCTCGGCGATGTTGTGCTCCACGTTCCAGACTTCGTCGCCGTTCTTGAGGGTCCCGGCGTAGAGGCGGAAGAGCGAAACGTCTCCCACGTGGGGCTCGGAGACCGTCTTGAAGACCCGGCCCACCAGGGGGGCGTCCACCGGGGGCTTGAGCTCGGCCGGAGAAGGAAACAGCTCGACCAGCTCGGTCAGGAGCGGTCGCACCCCGTGCTGAAGCTCGCCGCTGCCGCAGAAGAGCGGGACGATTTCGCCTGCCAGCACGGCCCTTTTCATGGCCGGAACCACCTCCTCGCGGGGGATGCTCTCCCCGGCCAGGTACTTCTCGAGCAGTGCGTCGTCGGTCGCGGCCACCGCCTCGGTCATTTGCTCGGCATAGCGGGCGAAGGCGTCCTGGTACTCGGGGGGAACCGGCACCTCCTCATACTCCCCCGCCTTGCTGCCCGGCTTGAAAAGCTGGCAGGTCTGGGAGAACAGATTGATGATACCCCGGAACTGGAACCCATCGCCGACCGGGATCTCGACCGGAAGGACCTTGGCGGTCAGCCGCTCTCTCAAATCGGCAAAGACCCGCTCGAAGTTAGCATGCTCCTTGTCCATGCCCGACACGAACAGCAGCCGGGGCAGATGGAAGTGGTCACAGGCCTGCCAGCACCGCTCGGTCCCGACCTCGACTCCACTCACCCCCGAAACCACGACGACCGCGGCGTCCGCGACGGAAAGCCCGCAGATCACCTCGCCGAAAAAGTCCAGGTAGCCCGGAGTATCGAGCAGGTTGACCTTTACGTTCATCCATTCGGCGTGGCCCACGCCAAGCGAGATGGAATGCTTGCGTTCGATTTCGTCGGGAGAGGTGTCGGTGAGGGTGCTGCCGTCCTTGATCGATCCGTGCCGCCGACTGGAACCGGAGACGAACGCGAGGGCGTCCACCAGGGTCGTTTTGCCACTCGCGCCGTGGCCCACGAAGGCCACGTTCCGGATTGCCTCAGGGCCGTAGATCTTCACCACGCCTCCTTCGGGTTCGGGGCTCCCGATTCTGCCGCCGGGGAGCGGCTTTGTCAAATACCGGGGGGGCGGGCGTCAGCGCATCGCCCTCTCCCTGATTCCCGATCCGCCTCAAGGTAATTCCGGTTCCCAGTTGACCGTGAACCGCCGACCGGTCTAAACTGCCCCTGCTGACTGCGAACCCCCCGCGGAGTGAATTCGTGACCAATGCCACGGTGCCTCTGACCCGCCGCCGGTTTCTCGGAACGGCGCGGCGGGATCTCTGGTGGGTCCAGCCGTTGCTGATCCTGCTCGGGCTGGGCGGCTTCGGCGTGTACACCACCTGGGCGGCCTTTCAGGGCCGGCATTATACGTTCGGACCGTACCTCTCGCCGTTCTACAGCCCGGAGCTGTTCGGCGACTCACCCCACGCGATCTTCGGGGCCCGGCCGCCCTGGTGGCCGGGCTGGCTGCGGTTCAGCCCGGCACTCCTCATTTTGCCGTTCCCCCTGCTCTTCCGGCTCACCTGCTACTACTATCGCGGCTCCTACTACAAGGCGTTCTGGGCCGACCCGCCGGGGTGCGCCGTGGGCGAGCCGCGCCAGAGCTATCTGGGCGAGCGGTTCTTCCCACTGATTCTGCAAAACGTGCATCGCTACTTCGTGTACATCGCGGTCCTCTTCATCTTGATCCTCGGCTACGATGCCTGGAAGGCCCTCTGGTGGCCGGAGGGCTTCCACCTCGGCCTCGGGGCGCTGCTCCTGGCCGTCAACGTCGTTTGCCTTGCCGGTTACACCTTGGGATGTCACTCCCTGCGGCACATTCTCGGGGGCTGGCGGGACCAATTCTCCCGGCGCCCCCTCTTCCGCACGCCTTATCGCTGCGTCACCTGTCTCAATGACAAACATCATCGCTGGGCCTGGGTGAGCCTCTTCACCGTGGGGTTCAGCGACGGGTACATCCGGCTCTGCTCGATGGGGATCTGGACCGATTTGAGGATCTTCTGATGGCCGAAGTCCAGCACTTCGACCATGATGTCCTGGTGATCGGGGCCGGCGGCGCGGGGCTCCGCGCCGCGATCGAAGCCGCCGCGCGCGGCGCTTCCGTCGGTCTCGTCTGTAAGTCGCTCCTCGGCAAGGCGCACACCGTGATGGCCGAGGGGGGGGTGGCCGCCGCCCTGGCCAACGTGGATGACCGGGACGACTGGAGGGTGCATTTCGCCGACACGATGCGGGGGGGCCAGTACCTCAACAACTGGCGCATGGCCGAGCTGCACGCCAGGGAAGCACCCGCGCGGGTCCGCGAGCTCGAAGCCTGGGGCGCGCTGTTCGATCGCACCGCGGACGGGAAGATTCTCCAGCGCAATTTCGGCGGCCACCGCTACCCTCGCCTGGCCCACGTGGGCGACCGCACCGGCCTCGAGATGATTCGCACGCTGCAGGATTACGGCGTGCATCAGGGCATCGACGTGCACATGGAGGTGACCGTCCTCCGGCTCTTCACCCGAGAGGGGCGGATCGCCGGGGCGCTGGCCTATGACCGGGAACGCGGGCGGTTCCGGCTCTTCCGCGCCAAGGCCGTCGTCCTCGCCACCGGGGGCATCGGCCGGGCCTACCGGATTACCAGCAACAGCTGGGAATACACCGGCGACGGACACGCCCTGGCCTGGCAGGCGGGCGCCGCGCTCCAGGACATGGAATTCGTGCAGTTTCATCCCACCGGGATGATCTGGCCGCCCAGCGTGCGCGGCATCCTGGTGACCGAGGCCGTGCGCGGGGAAGGCGGCATCCTGCTCAACCAGGAAGGCCACCGCTTCATGTTCGATGATATCCCGCCGAACTACCGCGCCCAAACCGCCGACACGCCGGAGGAGGGCTGGCGCTACGTCATGGGCGACAAGAACGCCCGGCGGCCACCCGAGCTACTGACGCGGGACCACGTGGCCCGCTGCATCATGCGCGAGGTCCGGGCTGGCCGCGGCAGTCCACATGGCGGAGTGTTCCTCGATATTGCCTGGATCAAGGAGAAAATCCCCAACGCTGCGGAGCACATCAAGAAGAAGCTCCCCAGCATGTATCACCAGTTCAAGCAGCTCGCGGACATCGACATCACCGCCACGCCCATGGAGATCGGCCCCACCACCCACTACGTGATGGGTGGGGTGCGGGTGGACGGCGATACCCAGATGAGCACGCTGCCGGGGCTCTTCGCGGCGGGCGAGGTGGCAGCCGGGCTGCACGGAGCCAACCGGCTGGGCGGCAATTCGCTGTCGGATCTCCTGGTGTTCGGCAAACGGGCCGGCGAGTTTGCCGCGGGGTACGCCCGGGAGCACCCGGCGCTGGCGCCCGATCCCGGTGAGGTGAACGAAGTCACCCGCGAAGCGTTGGCGCCGTTCGACCAACCCACCGGCGAAAACCCCTATGCGATCCAACACGATTTACAGGACGTGATGCAGGACCTGGTCGGGATCGTGCGTCGGGAGGACGAGATGTCCCGGGCGGCGGAGGAGCTCGGAAAGCTCAAGGCTCGCGCCCGCCACGCGGGCGTCGCGGGCAACCGGGAGTACAATCCCGGCTGGCACACCGCACTCGATCTCCAACCCCTGCTCATCGTGTCCGAAGCGATCCTGCGATCGGCCCAGGCGCGCCAAGAGAGCCGGGGGGGCCATTTCCGGGATCACTTTCCCGACAAGGCAGCGGAGCTCGGCGGCGTGAATTTCGTGGTGGAACGGGACCCTCCGGGCACCATGACCCTTCGCACCATGCCGATTCCGCCGATGCCGGAGGAGCTCAAGCAGATTGTGGAGGAGAACAAATAGCTATCGGCTATCGGCTAGAAGGGACTCATGGCAACTGCGACATTCCGAATCTGGAGAGGCGAGTCGGGCCGGGGAGAATTCGTCGACTACGCGACGGAGACGACCGAAGGGATGGTCGTGCTCGACGCCGTGCACCAGATCCAGGCGGCGCAGGCCCCCGACCTGGCGGTGCGCTGGAACTGCAAGGCCGGCAAGTGCGGCTCCTGCTCGGCGGAGATCAACGGCCATCCCAAGCTCATGTGCATGGCGCGGCTCAGCGATATCGATCTTCACGAGCCGGTCACCATCGAGCCGATGCGCGCCTTTCCTCATCACCGGGATCTGGTCACCGATGTGAGCTGGAATTTCCGGGTGAAAACCAAGATCCGGAAATTCACTCCCCGCAAGCCGGATGCCGCCGACGGTACCTGGCGGATGCTGCAGGAGGACGTGGACCGGGTCCAGGAGCACCGCAAGTGCATCGAGTGCTTCCTCTGCCAGGACGTGTGTCACGTGCTGCGGGACCACCACCTCCACGAGGAGTTCATCGGCCCCCGGTTCCTGGTGTACGTGGCCGCGCTCGAGATGCACCCGCTCGATGTGCTCGATCGGCGGGAGGAGCTCCGAAAGGCCCACGGAATCGGCTACTGCAACATCACGAAATGCTGCACCACGGTCTGCCCCGAGAACATCAAGATCACCGACAACGCCATCATCCCGCTGAAGGAGCGGGTGGTGGATCAGGCGTTCGATCCGCTGGTCAAGTTGGCCCGACTCTTTCGGAAGAAGGGAACTCCCGAGGAATGAAGATTTCGATTCGACCTTTTGCCGCGCTGCTTTCGCTCTTCTTGCTTCCGCCCGGCGGCGCCGATCCGAAGCTCAAGCAGGAAGCCATTGCCGGGGTCGAGCGGCGCGCCGCCGAGCTGATCCGCCTCGGCGATCAAGTCTGGGGTTTTGCCGAAACCGCCCTGCGGGAGACTCGCTCCGCGGCGGTCTTGGCCGACTATGCCGAGCAGCAGGGGTTCAAGGTCACCCGCGGCGTGGCGGGGATGCCGACGGCGTTCGTTGCCGAATTCGGAACCGGACACCCGGTGATCGGAATCCTCGGAGAGTTCGACGCCCTGCCCGGCCTGTCCCAGAAGACGCAGCCCACCCGCGAGCCGCTGGTGGCCGGGAGCCCCGGCCATGGCTGCGGCCACAATCTCCTCGGTGCGGCGAGCATGGGGGCCGCTGCGGCCATCAAGGACCTCATCGCGGCGGGGCGCCTCAAGGGGACGGTCCGCTACTACGGGACCCCTGCGGAGGAGGCGGTGGGCGGCAAGGTGTACCTGGCCCGCGAAGGCGGGTTCAAGGATGTGGATGTCATGCTGGCCTGGCATCCTGCCGATCGCACCGCGGCCGACAACAGCAGCAGCCAGGCCATCGTAGACTTCGTGGTGGAGTTCCGTGGCCGGACCGCCCACGCGGCGTTTGACCCCTGGAACGCGCGAAGCGCGGCCGATGCAGCCGAGGCCTTCGTGCACGGCGTCAACCTGCTGCGCGAGCACGTGCGCCCGACCGTGCGGATGCACTACGTCATCCAGCGCGCCGGCGACGTGCCCAACGTCGTCTCCGACTACGCCAAGGTCTGGATGTGGGTGCGGGACTCGAGGACCGCCGGGATCGAGCCGGTGCTGGCCCGGGTGCGCCAGATTGCCGAGGGGGCGGCCCAGATCGCCGGCGTGCAGTCGAAGCTCTCGATTCAAGCCGGCGACTACGAGATCCTCGTCAATCAGACCGGAACCCGGCTGCTCCACCGGAATCTCCTCGCCTTGGGCCCGATCACCTACAGCCCGGAAGAGCAGGATTTTGCCAAGGCGATTCAGCGTGCGGTTGGGATCGAGGAGCGCGGCGTCGTAGGCGAGGTGCAGCCGCTCCGGGATCCCCCGCCCGCCGAGCCGAACGGTGGCTCCACCGATGTGGGCGACGTGAGCTGGCTCGTTCCTACGATCAACCTCAGCGTGGCGACCGGGGTCTGGAATTCCCCCTGGCACGCCTGGCCGGTGGTGGCGACCGGCGCGATGCCGATCGGTCACAAGGGAATGCTCTACGCCGCCAAGGCCCTCGCGATGACCGCGGTTGATCTCTTCACCGACCCGGCCCAGCGCGAGGCCATCCGGGCGGAATTCACCAAGCAAACCGCGGGTTTCGTGTACCAACCGTGGATTCCGGCGGGGCCGCCCCCGATCCCTACGCCCTGAGCGCTTTCCTCAATCTCCACGAGGCCGAGGCGCTCGCCCGCGCCCGGCTACCGGCGGCAATCTTCGACTACTTTGCCGGCGGGGCGTGCGACGAGATCACCCTCGCCGGGAATCGCCGGGTATTCGACGCCATCGCGCTGCGGTATCGCGTGCTGGTGGACGTGAGCCGCCGTGAGCTGGGGATGGCCCGCGCGGCCGGCTCGCTCGGCCTGCTCATGGCCGCGAGCACCTTCTCGACCAATTCGCTCGAGGAAATCGCCGCAGAGGCGAGCGGTCCACTCTGGTTCCAGCTCTACGTACACCAGGATCGCGGCATCACCCGCGATCTGGTCCAGCGGGCCAAAGCCGCGGGGTACCGGGCGCTGGTGCTCACGGTGGACGTCCCCGAGGTCGGGCGGCGGGCATCGTCGTTTCCAACCACGGCGGGCGGCAGCTCGATACCGCGGTCACCGGACTCAAGGCCCTCCCGGAGGTCGCCGAGGCCGTTGGCGACGAGATCATGGTCATGATGGATGGGGGGATTCGCCGGGGCACCGATATGATCAAGGCGCTGGCGCTGGGAGCCCGGGCGGTGATGGTGGGACGGCCGGCGCTCTGGGGGCTCGCCTTGGAGGGGGAGGCGGGCGCTCGGCGAGTGCTCGAGCTGCTCCGGAACGAGCTGGATCTGGCCATGGCGCTTTGCGGGGCACCGACCGTCTCCGACATCAGCCGGGATCTCCTCGGGTGATCTGGCCCCAGCGGTACGACCCGCTGCACTCGCAGGTTCTCTCCACCGCGGCGGCCGCACTTCCCGTCGTCGTCCTGCTCGGCTCGCTGGCCTGGCTCCGCCTGCGGGCGCACGCTGCCGCGGCCCTCGGGCTTCTCACGGCCCTGGGCGTCGCCATCGTGATCGCCGGCATGCCGCCCACCATGGCGTTCGCGAGTGCCGCGTACGGAGCGGGGTACGGACTCTTCCCGATCGGCTGGATCGTCCTCAACGTCATCTTCCTCTATCAACTGGTGGAGCAGCGGGGACTGCTCGATGCCCTGCGCCGGGGGGTGAGCGGCGTGACCGGAGACCGCCGGCTCCAACTCCTGCTGGTCGCGTTCTCGTTCGGGGCCTTCATGGAAGGGGCCGCCGGATTCGGCACTCCGGTCGCGGTCACCGGCGGCATCCTGATCGCGCTCGGGTTCGGCGCCCTGGAGGCCTCCGCCCTTTCGCTCATCGCCAACACTGCGCCCGTGGCCTTCGGCGCGCTGGGAACTCCGATCGTGGCACTTCAGGCGGTAACCGGGCTCGACCTCCACGCGCTGAGCGCGCAGGTCGGGCATCAGCTCCCGGTCTTCTCGCTGATTGTCCCGTTCTGGCTGGTGTGGGCCTATGCCGGCTGGCGCGGGATGCTCGAGGTCTGGCCCGCAGTGCTGGTGGCCGGGGTCGGGTTCGCCGTTCCCCAATTCCTGATGGCAACGCTGCACGGCCCCTGGCTCGTGGACATCGTTGCGGCGGCTTGCTCAATGGGAGCGCTGGTGGCGTTTCTAAAAGTCTGGAAGCCCGGCACTGCCCGGCCTGCCAGGTCGGCACCTGCCCCGGCATCGCTTGACCGGCTCCAGGTGCCGGCACGCGGGTGGATTCCGTGGATCCTCCTCACGGTCCTGGTCTTCCTCTGGGGCCTGCCGCAGGTAAAGGACGTCCTCAACGCCCTGGCGTCCCTGAAGATCGCGGTTCCAGGGCTTCACGAGATGGTGGAGCGGGTGCCGCCCGTGGTCGCCACGCCCGCCGCCGAGCCCGCGACGTTCACCCTCAACTGGCTCTCGGCGACCGGGAGCGGCATCTTGCTCGCCGCGCTGCTCACCGCCCTGGTCCTGCGGTACGGGCTCCGCGAGCTCGGGGCCACCTGGCTCCGCACCGTGCGCCTGGTGCGGGTCTCGCTCCTCACGATCGCTCTGATGATGGGCCTCGGGTTCATAACCCGCTATGCCGGGCTCGACGGGACCCTTGGCCTGGCCTTCGCTCACACCGGGGTGCTGTATCCGTTCTTCGGTACCATGCTCGGCTGGCTGGGCGTGGCGCTCACCGGCTCGGACACGTCGAGCAACGTGCTCTTCGGCAGCCTGCAGACCATCACCGCCCGCCAGCTCGGGCTCGACCCCGTGCTGATGGCGGCGGCGAATTCGTCGGGTGGCGTGATGGGGAAGATGATCGACGCCCAGAGCATCGTGGTGGCGAGTACCGTTACCGGAGCGCATGGAGAGGAAGGCCGGATTCTCCGCTACGTCTTCTTCCACAGCGTGGCGCTGGCGGCGCTGGTGGGGCTTCTGGTGACGGCGCAAGCGTACTGGTGACGGTGCGGCACACCGAATTCCTTCGTGGTACCAGGCTCACCCGAGCAAACGGTCCTCGAAGGCGTAATCCACCGGCCGGCGCGGCTGGGTCTGGTACCAGGTGTAACTCGCCCGCAGCGCCTCCTCGAACCCGGTCAACTTCACTCCGAGAACCCGGGTCGCCTTCTCGATCACCTCGGTGATGGGCGGGATGTCGAGGTACTCGCCGAAGTAGAGGTGGCCGACGAAGGCGTGCCCGCCGGCGGCCTCGATCCGTTCCCGGGGGATGGGAACGAGCCCGGGCTCGATTCCCGCGACCCGGCCGAGCGCTACCACGAAGTCGCGCTGAGAAATGGGGCGCTGGTACGCGACGTTGAACGCCTCGCCTACGGCGGCCGGCACCTCGATCGCGCGCACACATGCCTCGGCCAGGTCGGCGACGTACACCCACTGCATCAGCCGGTCGCCGCCGTCCGGCAGGATAATCGGCCGCCCGTCGCGGATCCGATCCCAGAAGAACTGCTCCCGGTAGAAGGGCTGGCCGGGGCCGTGCACGAATGGGGGCCGGAAGGTTACGACCGGCAGACCGGCCTCCCGGTGCAAGCGGAAGAGGGCCCGTTCGCTCGCCGCCTTGTTCCGCACGTAGGGGTTGGGATGATCGTCGGGCGCGAGTGGGTCGTTCTCCCCGCGGTCCGACCCCTCGCCGTAGGCGGCGATGCTCGACATGAAGACGTAACGGTGCAGCCCGGGCCGGCATTGCCGCGCCACGCCAAGGACCTCCTCGGCCGTGGTCCCGTGCTCCCAGTCATAGGCGTTGTCGTACACGACCTCGAAGTCGTGCTCCCGCAGGAAGCGCCCGACGGTCTCGAGGTCGCGCCGGTTGGCCTGGAGGTTGTGAACCGCCGGGCCGAGGTCGTGATGGTCCCGCCGGTGCAGCACCGAAACGTCGTGCCCACGGGCCACCAGCCGCTGCACCATCTGCCGGCCGATGAAGGCGATACCCCCGATCACCAGGATCCGCATGGGGCCATTCTAGCGGTAGGGGTTACGGTGCGGGGGTTGGAGCCGCCGGAGAATCTCCGGGCTGCTCCCGCCTTCGGGCCAGCAGATGATCCAGGCTGTACCGTCCCGGACCAATCAGAAAGAGCCCGGCAAAGAGAAAGGCATTCTTGAGCGCGTGGGCGGGAGTACCCTGCCCGGTTGCGAAGTGGTTCGTGGTCGCGACCACCATCACGACGAGGAGGCCGAGCGTGGCCGACCGGAAGAAGAGGCCGAGCGCGAGCAGCAGCCCGCCTACCGTCTCGGCCAGCCCAGCCGCGAGGCCCCACCACTCGTAGCCGAAGCTGATCCCGAAATTCCCGACCGCTTCCCCGGTCCCAGTCCATCGCTCGGGGCCGCCCCGGAGCTTGGGCAATCCATGGTACCAGACGAATCCGCCCCCGAACCCGACGCGGGCGATCAAGAGGCCGAGGTTGGCATAGCGTTCCAGCGGCTTCGATCTCATGGCGTTATCGAAGGTTAGCCCGAGGATGGATCAAAGGGAACCGCTGCGTGCTCGTCGCGCTCGCCTCGATAGCGGAATCCGCTGCACCACGGTAGCTTCTGATTCGCGAGTGACGCAGAGGAGCCGTGACCGGACCGCTCGACCGTCTGACCGCCAACCTCGCCGACCGCTATTCGATCGAGCGCGAGCTGGGCCGCGGGGGCATGGCCACGGTGTACCTCGCGCAGGACATCAAGCACGGCCGCCGCGTCGCGATCAAGGTGCTCCGCCCGGAGCTGGCCGCGGTACTGGGCGCCGAGCGATTCCTGCGCGAGATCGAGATCGCCGCCCGCCTCAGCCATCCCCACATCCTCCCGCTGTACGATTCGGGCCAGGCGGACGGGCTACTCTACTATGTGATGCCCCACATCGAGGGCGAATCGCTGCGGGACCGGCTCGATCGCGAGAAGCAGCTCCCGATCGACGACGCGCTGCGCCTGGCGCAGCAGGTCGCGGCCGCGCTCGACTACGCTCACCGGCACGAGATCGTGCATCGCGATATCAAGCCGGAAAACATCCTCCTCCATGAAGGCCACGCGCTGGTCGCCGACTTCGGCATCGCGCTCGCGGTGCGCGCGGCGGCAGGCGAACGACTCACCGGAACCGGCCTCTCCCTCGGCACCCCATACTACATGAGCCCGGAGCAGGCGACCGGCGACCGCCAGATCGACGCGCGCAGCGACATCTACTCCCTGGGCTGTATCCTCTACGAGATGCTGGCGGGCGAGCCGCCCTTCAGCGGTCCCACCGCCCAGGCGGTGGTGGCGCGCATCCTGACCGAGCAGCCGCGGGACCTCCGCATGCTGCGCCCAAGCGTGCCGGCTGTAGTGGAGCGCGTCGTCGCGAAGTCGCTCGCCAGGCTTCCGGCCGACCGCTACGTCACCGCAGCCAAGTTCGCCGAGGCCTTAGCCGGGACCGGCGCTGCGCCGTGGAACGGGCCTGCGCCAGACCGGCCCCCGAGCGCTCGGGCGGCCGCCCGACCGCTTTCGGATTCGCGCAGCCAGCCCTTGCGTACCCAGCTGGTGGCGCTGGCACCATGGATAGTCGCCGTGCTGGCTGTGGGGGCGGCGGCATGGGGCTGGCTGCGCCCACCCCTCGCGCCCGCCGGTCTACACACCGGGGAGATTTCCACCGAAGAGTTCCAGCAGATACTCGAGAAGGACGAGGCCGTCGTACTCGACACCCGGCCGCACCTCGAATACTCCATCAGCCATATCCCTGGCGCACTCAACGTCGCCGCCCGTCCGGGAATGCCGATGTCGATGTATGTCTCCGATGTTGCCGAAGTGAGCCGGCTCGTGGGTGGCGATCTGAACCGGGCCCTCGTGCTGTACTGCAACGGCCCCTATTGTCCGAAGAGCAAGCGACTCACCGACGAGCTTCTGACCGCCGGTCACACCAACATCCGCCGCTATCAACTCGGCACGCCGGTGTGGCGCGCTTTTGGCGGCGTCACCGTGATCGAAGCCGACGGCCTTCGTCACATCCTCGCCCTTGACCGTACTGCGGTCGTGATCGACGTGCGGGAGGCCGATGCCTATGGCGCTGGCACCATCCCGGGCGCGCGCAGCATCCCCCGCAGCGGGGTGTTGGAAGCCAGGGACGTCGGTGAGATCCGCCGGGCCAAGGACGATGGACGGTTGCCGATGCAGGACCACAACACCAGGATCATCGTCATCGGTCGCACTCCTGGTGACGCCCGCTTCGTCGCCCAGGCGATCGCGTACGAAGCCTTCCATAACGTCGCCTACTTCCCCGGCACCTTCGAGGAGGCGATGGCGGCGCTGGCGCGGTAGTAGATCAGGACCGGACCGGCAGGACTGATCAGAGCGCCAGCAACACCCCGACCACACCCACGATGGTGAGCAATACGACAGCCGGCGCTGCAAATCGAATCCATTTCCCATAGGGCACCCCCGCCGCCAGCAGAATCGCCATCAGCGCCCCATTGGTCGGGGTCCATAACTCGGTGAGCCCGGCACCGGTTTGATAGGCCAGGACCGTTGCGTCCCGGGACACGCCGAGCAGATCCGAGAGCGGGACCAGGACCGGCATGGTGAGCGCCGCCTGTCCGCTCACGCTGGGCACCGGGATGTGAATCGCCGCCTGGACCGGCACCATGAGTATTGCCGCGAGCGACCGGGGCGCGCCGGCGAGCGGCGTCACCAGCGCGTGGAGAATGGTATCGATCACCCTGCCATCTTCGAGGACCAGCGAGATCGAGCGGGCCACGCCGATTAAGACCGCCGCCCCCACCACCGAGCCCATGCCCTCGATATACGCCCCGATGGTGCCCGCCATGCCGAGCCGCCCCACCAGTCCGATCGCGATCCCGGCGAGCAGGAA
>DATECI010000139.1:0-6312 GCA_035286985.1 Gemmatimonadales bacterium | reverse complement strand
CAGGTCCTCGGCGTGGTGCTTGATGGATTTGCCCTCCACCAGGAAAACGACGTCCTCGGCAATGTTGGTGGCGAGGTCCGCCACCCGTTCCAGGTTCCGGCTCACCAGAAGGAGCTCGAGCCCGGTGCCGATACTGTGCGGGTCCTCCATCATGTGGGTGAGCAGGATCCGGAACACCGAGCGGTTGAGCGCATCCACCTTGTCGTCGCGCAGACAGACCTCGCGGCCGGCCACTGCATCGCCCCGCACGAAGGCTTCCAGGGCGTCGGCCAGCATTTCCCGGGCCAGGCGCGCCATTTCGACGATTTCCGGCTCGGGCGCGATCGGGTGGGCGCGGGTCAGCCGCTCCGCCGATTCGGCCAGGTTCACCGCGTGGTCGCCGACCCGCTCGAGGTCGTTGGCAATCTTGATTGCCGCAACCAGCATGCGAAGGTCCTTCGCCATCGGCTGCTGCAGCGCGAGGAGATCGATGCAGGCCTCCTCGATCTGCACCTCCATGTCGTTGATCACCGTGTCCCCGGCGATGACCTCGCGGGCCTTGTCGACATCACGCTCCAGCAGCGCTTCGACCGCCAGCCGGAGGGCGGTCTCCGCCTCCCCGCTCATCGTGAGCAGGCGGACCTTGACCTCGTTCAGCTCGTCGTGGAAGTGGCGGTTGGTATGTGGGCTCATCCGAATCTCCCGGTAATATAGGCCTCGGTCCGCTCTCGGGACGGAGACGTGAAGATCTGTTGGGTCGGCCCGAACTCCACCAGCTCGCCGGCGTCGAAGAAGCCGGTGACGTCCGACACCCGGGCCGCTTGTTGCATGTTGTGGGTGACGATGAGGATCGTGTAGGTGGCCTTGAGCTCGAAGATCAGCTCCTCGATCCGCTGGGTGGCGATCGGGTCGAGCGCCGAGCACGGCTCGTCCATCAGCAGCACCTCCGGATCGTTGCCCAGCGCCCGGGCAATGCAGAGCCGCTGTTGCTGACCCCCCGAGAGGCCGGTAGCCGGCGCGTTGAGCCGGTCCTTCACCTCGTCCCACAGGGCGGCCTGCCGGAGACACCGCTCCACCAGCGTCGGCAAGTCCTGCCGGGAGCTCAGGCCGTTGAGGCGGGGACCGTAGGCCACGTTGTCGTAAATCGTCTTGGGAAACGGGTTAGGCCGCTGAAAGACCATGCCCACCCGCTGGCGCAGGTCAACCAGGTCGGTGCCGGGCTGGTACACCGAGCGCCCGTCCACCAGAATGTCGCCCTGGTGGCTCGTCTCCGGAATCAGCTCGTTGAGCCGGTTGACCGAGCGGAGGAAGGTGGACTTCCCGCACCCGGACGGTCCGATGACCGCGGTCACCGCCCGCCGCGGAATGGTGAAGCTGAGGTTCCTCAGGGCCTCCCGGGAGCCGTACCGGAACGAAAAGTCCCGAACCTCGATGGCTCCGGTCATCCAAACCTCCCCGTGACATATGCCTCCGTTTTCGCCTCCTTCGGCGCAGTGAACAGCTGCCGGGTGGGGCCGGATTCAATCAGGTCGCCCAGATAGAAGAAGGAGGTGGTATCGGAAACCCGGGCGGCCTGTTGCAAGTTGTGGGTGACGATGATGATTGTGAACCGCTGCTTGAGCTGGAACAGGAGCTCCTCGATCCGCTGGGTGCCGAGCGGGTCGAGTGAGGAGGTGGGCTCGTCGAGGAGGACGACCTCGGGCTCCGGGGCGATGGTGCGGGCGATGCAGAGCCGCTGCTGCTGCCCCCCCGAGAGGGCGGTGGCGCTCCCGTGCAGCCGGTCCTTCACTTCGTCCCAGAGCCCGGCCACTGCAAGGGTCCGCTCGACCTTCTGATCCTGCTCTCGGCGGTCGATCCGCCCGTTCAGCCGGAGTCCCGCCGCGACGTTGTCGTAGATGGACATGGTGGGGAAGACGGTGGGCTTCTGAAACACCATGCCCACCCGCCGCCGCAGTCTTCGAAGATCCACTTGGGGGGCGTAGACGTCCTCGCCATCGAGCCGAACCCGCCCTTCCGCCCGGGCGCCGGGAGTTTCCTCGTGCATTCGGTTGAGGCAGCGCAGGAAGGTGGTCTTCCCGCACCCCGACGGCCCGATCAGGGCGTGGATCTGGTTGGCGGCAAAGTCGAGGCTCACCTCCCGAAGCGCCTGGACCGCGCCATACCACGCGGTGAGCTGTTCGGTCGTTACCGGCAGCACCGGTTCAGCGTGGGGCATCGAATCGACGCCGGGTGGCGAATCGGGCTGCGAGGCTGAGAACCAGGACGACCAGGATGAGGACGAGGGCGGCAGCCCAGGCCAGGCGGTGCCAGTCGTCGTAGGGGCCGGTTGCATAGGTAAAGACCACCAGGGGAAGCGCGGCCATCGGCTGCCGCAGGTCCAGATTGAGATACTGGCTGCCGAGCGCGGTGAAGAGCAGCGGCGCGGTCTCTCCCGCGATGCGGGCCACCGCCAGCAGACTCCCCGTCACGATACCCGGCAGGCAGGTACGAACCACCACCACGAGACTCGTGCGCCACCGGGGAAAGCCGAGGGCGAGCGCCGCCTCTCGGAGGGAGTGGGGTACCAGCTTGATCATCTCCTCGGTGGTGCGCATGACCATCGGAATCATCAGCACCGCCAGCGCCACGCTCCCGGCAAAGCCCGAGAAGTGGCCCTGAGTCGCCACGATCCAGGTCCACGCGACCACCCCGACCACGATCGAAGGGGTCCCGTTGAGAACGTCGGCGATGAACCGGGTCGCCACCGCCAGCCTGGTGCCTGGCCACTCCGCCGCGAAGATCCCCGCCCCGATCCCGACCGGAAGCCCCATCAGGCAGGCGGTTCCCACCATGAGCAGGGTGCCCACGATCGCATGCGCCACCCCACCCCCGCTTTCGCCCGGAGGCACCGGAAGCCGGATGAAGAAGTCGGGATTGATGCTGCCGGCGCCCTTGGCCACCAGGGTGCCGAGAATGACGAGTAGCGGCAGCACGGCCACCGCGGCCGAGAGCGCCAGGACCCCGACCATCGCTCCGCTTCGCCACCGCCGCAGCCGTCGCCTCATAGCCCGGCCCCTCCCGAAGGCCGGCCCTTCGATACCCGCCAGATGAGGAGCCGAGCCAGGGCGTTCACCAGCACCGTGATACTGAAGAGGACCAGCGCCACGTAGGCCAGGGCCGAGAAGTGCATGTCGGTCGCTGCTTCGGTGAATTCGTTGGCGATGGCGGCCGCCATGGTGTAACCCGGCGCGAAGAGCGACGCGGCAATCTCGTGCCGGTTCCCGATGACCATCGTCACTGCCATCGTCTCACCCAGCGCCCGGCCCAGTCCGAGGATTACTGCTCCGACAATCCCCGACCTCGCGTAAGGCACCACCACCGTCCGGACCGCCTCCCACCGCGTTGCTCCCAGGGCCAGCGACGCCTCTCGTTGGGTTGCCGGCACCGCGCTCAGTACCTCGCGGGTCACCGACATGATGTAGGGCATCACCATGATGGCGAGGATGATCCCGGCCGATAGCATGGAGGTGCCGTAGATGGTGCCCTGGAAGAAGGGAAGGGAACCCAGCGTGCTCTGAAGGAATGGATAGACCGTGCTTCGCAGAAACGGGATCAGGAAGAAGATGCCCCACAACCCGTACACCACGCTGGGGATCGCCGCCAGGAGCTCCACCAGGTAGCTGATCGGCTGCCGGATCACCCTCGGGGCGAACTCGGTCAGAAAGATCGCTACCCCGAGCGAGAGCGGCACCGCGATGACCAGGGCGAGGATCGCCGAAACCACCGTACCGAACATGAGGGGGAGCGCCCCGAACCGCCCTGCTACCGGGTCCCAGGTCGAGCTGGTGAGAAAGCGAATCCCCTGGTTCGCAATGGCCAGCCGGGAGCCGGCCACCAGCTCCGCTGCCAGAAACGCGAGCAACAGCGGGATCGCCAGGGCCGCGATCGTGAGGCCCACCCGGAAGACCCGATCGCCCGCCGCAAAGCCATGCAGGCGGGCGGCGGGCGCGCGCTTCTCGGATCCTTCCGCCGCGGCGGGAGTATGCGTCATCGCCGTGACGGGGTTACCTGATCGGCGCCCCGGCTCCCTCCAGGGCCTGAATCCGCTGAGCCACCAGCTCGGCCACCGGTTTGGGGAGCGGAGCGTAATGCAATTGAGCCGCCATTTGCTGGGCCTCATCGGTGATCATCCACTCCAGAAACTGCTTCATCGCTCTGGCCTTTCCGGCCTCCGGCCTGTCGGGCCGGACCAGCAACCAGGTGAAGGAGGAGGCCGGATAGGCCTCGGCACCTGGGGCATTGGTGATCGAGACCCGGAAGTCGGTGTCCGGCTCGAACGTGGCGCTCGCGGCCGCCGCGGTCACCGAGGCAAGGGAGGGCTCTACGAAACTGCCCGCGGCGTTCTTCAGGTGAGCGTAGGACAGGTTGTTCGAGACGGCGTAAATGAGCTCGACGTAGCCCAGCGAGCCCTCGGTCTGCTTGACCTGCTGGGTCACCCCCTCGTTCCCTTTCCCCCCCAGTCCGGCTGGCCAGTTCACCGCCGTTGCCGTTCCGACCTTGCTCTTCCATTCCGGAGAAACCTTGGCGAGATAATCGGTCCAGACGTAGGTCGTGCCCGACCCGTCCGAGCGGTGCACCACGATGATGTCGGTGTTCGGGAGGCTCACTCCCGGATTGGAGGCCGCGATGCGGCGGTCATTCCACTTGGTGATCTTGCCGAGGAAGATGTCGGCCAAGGCGAGCCCATCGAATTTGAGCGGGGCGCTGCCGGCCGCCGGGAGATTGTAGGTCAGCACCACCGCGCCCATCACCGTGGGAAGATGCAGGACGTGGCCTTGGACTGCGGCCAGCTGCTCCTCGGTCATCGGCCCATCGGTCGCCCCGAAGTCCACGGTCCCCTCGGTGTACTGCTTGATCCCGCCCCCTGAGCCGATGGACTGGTAATTGATCTGGATCCCGGTCCTCCGGTTGTACTCGAGGAACCATTTCTTGTAGATCGGGTCCGGGAACGTGGCCCCCGCCCCGGTCAGGCCTTGGGCCGGCGCTTCTGCCGACCGGCCTTTGCATCCCACCCCGGCCAGGCCGGCGAGCGCGAGTACGGGAACCCAGAGACGGCGAGACATGCGAGCTCCTTAGAAAGTGAATTGCACCTGGAAGAGGGCCTGGCTGCGGGCCGCCTCGAGCGCGGGCGTGGTCGTCCCGCCCTGATAACTCAGATGATCGAGATCCGCCAGGATCCGGAGATTGGGCGACATCGTATAGGAGACGCCGGCGATGATCCGATCCTGCCGGTCGCCGGCCACCGACGTATTGGGATCCACCGAGTCGAACCGCCCGATGACCCCGAATTTGGAGTTGGGGATCCGGAAGACCCCGAACCCGGTGAGGACCCGCCCCGTGCGGCGCGGGGTCACCGGATCGGTAAGGACGCCGTCCCGGGTGACGGCGAGCTCGGCCGCGAGAGTCAGTCGAGTCGAGCGGTACGAGAGCACTCCCACGTACCGCTCGCGAACCCCGCCCCCAGTCGGCTTGCCATAGTGCCCGTACCCGGTAACCCGGAGCCCCCCGGTGCGGCTTGGGTCATCGGTGCCGAGCAGCCGTACCGAAATTCGGCCGCCCAGGTCCTTGCGTTTGTCGCCCGGCGCCTTGTTGTAGTTCTCGCCGTTCATGATCCCCGCCGACAACGTCACCCGCTCGGCACCCCAGTTGCCGTCCACCAGGAAGCCGAGATCGGAGGAGGAGAGATAATTGTTCCGGTCCAGGGCGATCGTCCCCTGCATCCGGTAATCCCACAAGGTCTCCTCCCATTCGACGAACGGGGTGTTGACCATGCCCAGCTTCAGGGTGATCGGGCTCTTCTCAGGGGTCCAGGTGACGAAGGCGTACTTGAGCCGATAGCCGAGCGAGCCGTCGGTGGTCCGGTAGATATCGGGCGTGACCCGGGTGCCGATCCCGTGAGGAAACCGGCCGATGACGTTGATGTAGGCGCGGGTGATGTCGAAGTTGTTCCCGTGGCCGGCGGTATCGCTCAGGAAGTACGCGTAGTGTCCGTAGACCACGCCGCCAACGGTGACCTGCGAGGCCGGTGGGGAAGGGACCTGGGCTGGAAGCGGAGCGACGGTCAGGATTGGCAGGAGTGCGATCCCCAGATCACGCAGAGGCTTGACCCACAGAGAGCTTCTTCGCACTCGGACGCTCCGGGAAAGGACGTTGGACCGGGAGCAAGTAGCACCGGCATCGTCACATGAGAGTTTCGGAGTTGTAACGGTTGGGTAACACGGGTCGGGTCAGGTCCGCGGGAGCTCTCCAGCCGGAAACCAGCAGGAAATGGTCGTGCCCTCGCCCAGCCTGCTG
>DATECI010000138.1:0-2030 GCA_035286985.1 Gemmatimonadales bacterium | reverse complement strand
AAGTAGCGCTCAAGGTCAGGCTCAACTACATACAGGTCCTCGCCGAACAAGGGCTTGTAGACTCTTCTCCGCCCCGTCCGCAGCTCATCGGGATGTGCTCCTCGCAGCAAGGGGTGCAGGAAGATATCTGGGCGAAGCGTCCGAAGTAGTTCCACAGCTTGTCCTTCCGCATGCTTTACAGCATTCGCCACGTGCCGGAGCCCTCTGTGCCAATATGGATGAGACACTCCCCCCTAAGGAGTTTAGAGTAGAGGGCGAGAAGGGATCGGGGGATGAGTGCCTCAAGTGGAGTGGCGGTTGCGAGACCAGTGGTGAGCGAGGTCGAAGTGATGGCGAAGGCCACCCGGCGGCGGTTCTCGGCCGAGTACAAGCTCAAGATCCTACGCGAAGCCGAGGCGTGCACCCAGCCGGGGGAGCTCGGCGCCCTGCTGCGCCGAGAGGGGTTGTACTCCTCGAACTTGACGACCTGGCGGGTGCAGCGGCGGACTGGTGAACTGGGCGGGCTGGCCCCGAAGAAGCGCGGGCCCGCCCCGAAAGCGAAGAACCCCCTGGTTGCCAAGGTGGCGGCGCTGGAACGGGAGGTGACCCGACAAACAGCCCGGGCCGAGCGCGCGGAGGCCCTGGTGGAGCTCCAAAAAAAAGTCTCGGAGATCCTGGGGGTCGAGCTGAAGCGGAACGGCGAGAAGGGCTGATGACGATCGTCACGGAGCAAAAGGCCACCCTGGGCGTGGCCCCGGCCTGCCGCGCGTTGGCCGTGCCGCGGGCCACCTACTACCGGTGGCAACAGCCCAAGGAGCGGGCGAGGGTTCCGGTGACCCCGCGCCGGGTGCCCCGGGCCTTGCCGCCGGAAGAACGCCGGCTGGTCCTCGCCCTGCTCAATGACGACCGGTTTGCCGAGCTGCCGCCGGCCGAGGTGTACGCCACGCTCCTGGACGAGGGGAAGTTCGTCTGCTCGATCCGCACCATGTATCGGGTGCTCCGGGAGAGCGACCAGGTGAAGGAGCGGCGGCGCCAGCTGCAGCACCCCCGGTACCAGGCCCCGGAGTTGTTGGCCACCGGCCCCAACCAGCTCTGGTCGTGGGACATCACCAAGTTGAAGGGGCCCGTCAAGTGGACCTGCTTCTACCTCTACGTGATCCTGGACGTCTTCTCCCGCTACGTGGTCGGCTGGCTGGCGGCGGTCCAGGACTCGGCCACCCTGGCCCAGCGCCTGATCCAACAGACCTGCGAGCGGCAAGGGATCGAGCAGGGCCAGCTGACGATTCACGCGGACCGGGGGCCGGCGATGGTCGCCAAGTCGGTGGCCCTCCTGCTCGCCGACCTGGGGGTGACCAAGACGCATGGGCGGCCCCACGTCTCCAACGACAACCCGTATTCGGAGAGCCAGTTCAAGACGTTGAAGTACCACCCGGAGTTCCCGGACCGGTTCGGGTCGCTGCAGGACGTGCGGAGTTTCCTGCTCGACTTCTTCCAGTGGTACAACACCATGCACCATCATACCGGCCTGGGGTTGCTGACCCCCTTCGATGTCCATTCCGGCCTGGCCGAGACCCGGCTCACCGAGCGGGAGGCGGTCTTGCAGAGAGCCTTCGCGGCGACCCCGGAGCGGTTCGTCCGAGGCGTGCCTACCCCGCCGGCCATGCCCCAGGCGGTGTGGATCAACAAGCCAAGACCGGCCGCCGCGGCAGCGCCGACGGCGGTGCCCAGCGATCTCCCAGGCGTCGATTCCGCAGCCCGGCGAGCGCGTGGCGCGCCCGAAGGGGTGGCGCAGCGCGCCCGCCGGGCGGGCACTGGAGGCGCTGAACCACCCGTCGCTGTCGGCGAACAGGCGAAGGAGTTGCACACTAAACTTTGACCGAGGGTGTCTCATTCTTGTTGACACGTTCCGTTGTCGTGCGGGTCCGGCGACAGTAGGCGGCCCGCGCGCACGCGGAACCCCTGGTCTCGGAGAGATCGCACAATTCGACGTCGCAATAGCGAGCGGTTTTGGGCATGCGATTCCATTGTCACCTGCCCCCTGTCGCCTCGCT
>DATECI010000137.1:0-5808 GCA_035286985.1 Gemmatimonadales bacterium | reverse complement strand
CCTTTCACCAGCGCCGTCTTGAACGAAAGCTCCGGAATAAACCGGGCCTTCTTGTTTCGCTTGGGATCGCCGGTGTAGACCCCATCCACGCTGGTGGCCTTGAGGATGACCTCGGCTTCCATCTCCAGGGCCCGGAGCACCGCCGCGGTATCGGTGGAAAAGAACGGATTCCCCGTCCCCCCCGCGAAGATCACCAGCCGGCCCTTTTCCAGGTGGCGGACCGCGCGGCGCCGGATGTACGGCTCGGCCAGCGACTCCATGCGGATCGCGGTCAGCACCCGGGTCTGCACTCCGATCCGCTCCAGCACGTCCTGCAGCGCCAGCGCGTTGATGACCGTGGCAAGCATGCCCATGTAATCGGCCGACACCCGGTCGAGCCCCTGGGCGCTCGCGGTGGTGCCCCGGACAATATTACCGCCGCCCACCACCAGCCCCAGGTGAATCCCCTGAGCATGAACGTCCTTGATCTGCTGCGCCAGCGACTCCACCGTGGGATAGTCGAGGCCTACGCCAAGCGCTCCGGCCAGGGCTTCGCCGGAGATCTTGAGCAGGGCGCGGCGATAGGCCAGCGCCATGCTCAGACCTCGCCCACCTTGAACCGGGCAAACCCCTTGACGGTGACCGGGCCGCCGAGCGTCTTGCTCGCTTCCTTCACCAGATCGCCGGCCGTCCGGGTCTCGTCCTTCACGAACGGTTGGCCGAGCAGGGTCCGCTCCGCGATGAACTTGCGGAGCTTGCCCTCGACGATCTTGGGGCGGATCGCCTCCGGCTTGCCTTCGGCGGTCACCTGCTCCTCGGCAATGCGGCGCTCCCGCTCCAGGGTCGAAGGCGCGATGTCCGCCTCGCTGACCCCCATCGGGTCGGCCGAAGCGATATGGAGGGCAAGATCGCGGGCCAGCGCGGTGAGGGCCTCGCCGGCCGGTCCCTCGACATCCACCAGAACCCCGACCTGGCTGTTGTGGTGCAGGTAGCTCTGCACCGTGCCCTTCGGCTGGATGAAGCGGGCTACCCGCTTGAGCGTCGTGGCCTCTCCGATCGTGCCCGCCAGCTCCTTGACCGCCTCGCCGGCCGTCTTGCCGGCAAACGGCTGGGCTTCCAGCACCGAGCCGGAATGCACTCCGGCCGGCGCCTGCCGCGACCCGAGCAGCGCCAGCTCGCGCGCCAGGTTGGCGAACCCCTCGGTGCGGGCCACGAAATCGGTCTCGCAATCGAGCTCGATCATGGCGACGTCCTGGCCGGCCACCTGGGAGGCGATCACCACCAGCCCTTGCGACGCACTCCGCCCCCCCCGCCTCTCCGCCTTGGCGATCCCCTTCTTCCGGAGGATCTCGGCGGCCTTGTCCATGTCACCTCCGGCCTCCTCCAGCGCGGTCTTGCAATCCATCATCCCCGCGCTGGTTCGAGCCCGGAGCTCGGAGATGTCTTTGGGGGAAACAGCTTTCGTTGCCATTGCATGCTTTCCTGTTTGAGCTGTCGGATAGAGCCGATAGCCGATAGCCGATAGCCGCTTACGAAAACGCCGCCCCACGGCGCAAACCAGCCATAGCGCGGCGTCGCTCATGATACCCGGCCGGCTCAGCTGGTGGCCGCCCCGCTCGGGGTCGGCTCACCGCTTTCTCCCTCGTGCTTGAGACGGGCCGCGATCGCCTCCGGCTTGGGCCGCCGCTTGCGCGCCCCGGTCCGGCGGCGGCGGCGGTCGGTCTCACTGTCGCCTTCACTGCCCCCGTCGGTGCTGTAGGTCTCCGCTTCGTCGTGCTCGGCCGCTTCCCGCACCGGAACCTCCCGCCGGGCCTCCTGGATCACGTCGCAGAGCGCCTGGGTGATCAAGGACACCGAGCGGATCGCATCGTCGTTCCCCGGAATCGGCACCGTGATGACATCCGGGTCGGCATTGGTATCCACGATCGCGACCACCGGAATCCCCAGCTTGTTGGCCTCGAGAATGGCAATCCGCTCCTTCTTGGCATCCACCACGAAGAGCGCGCCCGGCAACCGGTTCAGATGCTTGAGGCCCTCGAGGTTCCGGGCCAGTTTGACCCGCTCCCGCTCGAAGAGCAGCTTTTCTTTCTTGGTGTAGCTGTCGAAATCGCCCTCGGTGCTTCCCTGCTCCAGGTCGCGGAGCCGCCGGATCTGCTTCTTGATGGTGGCGAAGTTCGTCAGCGTCCCCCCCAGCCACCGCTCCGTAACGTAGTGGCACCCCGCGGTCTGGGCATCGCTCTGCACCAGCGCCTTGAGCTGCTTCTTGGTGCACACGAACAGGACGTTGTCGCCTTTCAGAACCACGTTGCGCAAGAGCTCCTGCGCCTTCTGGATCTGCCCCAGGGTCTTCTGGAGATCGATGAGATAGATCCCCGAGCGCTCGGCGAAGATGAACCGCCGCATCTTGGGGTTCCAACGCCGGGTTTGATGCCCGAAATGAACGCCGGCTTCCAGCAGATCCTGCACCAGAGGTTGCGCCACTACGATGGTTTCCCTTCCCTGAGAGTTCTCTTTTCGGTTGGGCAGCTGGGCGGTTGAACAGTCGGGCTGTTACTGCCCCCCTGCCCCTCTGCCCCTCTGCCTATCTCTTGCTGAACTGGAATCGCTTCCGCGCCCCGGGCCGCCCCGGCTTCTTCCGCTCCACCTGCCTCGGGTCCCGGGTCAGTAAGCCTCCGGTGCGGAGCTTGGGCCGGTGCATCGAGTCCGCCAGCACCAGCACCCGGGCCAGGCCCATCCGCAGCGCTCCCGCCTGTCCCGACTGTCCGCCCCCGTTGACGTGCGCCTTCACGTCGAAGGCACCGAGCGTGTCGGTGGTGGTAAACGGCTGCTGGATGTGCTGAACCAGCGAGGGCCGCGGGAAGTAGTCGCCCAGGGTCCGGCCATTGATCTCCCACTTGCCGGTGCCGGGCGTCAGGTAGACCCGGGCAACACTGGTCTTGCGCCGGCCCACCGCGTGCCAGCGAAACTGATCTTCACTCATGCGCTCACCTTGACCGCAAAGGGCTTCGGTTGCTGCGCGGCATGGGGATGGCTCCCCTCCGCATACACCTTAAGTTTGAGCCGAAGCCGCTGCCGCGACAGCGCGTTCTTGGGCAGCATCCCGAAGACCGCCTTCTCGATCACGCGCTCCGGATGCTTCTCCAGGAGGTCGCGGAGCAGTGTGAAGCTCTCGTGCCCCATGTACCCGGAATGGCCGAAGTACTGCTTCTTGTCGAGCTTGCCCCCGGTGAGTCTGACCTTTCGGGCATTCACCACCACCACGAAGTCGCCCCCGTCCATGTGGGGAGTAAAGGTGGGTTTGTGTTTGCCCCGAATGAGCTGCGCCACGGCACTCGCGAGCCGTCCCAGCGGAACCCCCTCGGCATCAACTACGTGCCAATCGTGCCGGATATCCGCCGGCGTTGCAGAAAACGTCTTCATCCGTCCTCGGTTCGCTTTTCCCGTTCACTTCCGACTCAGCTATGCAAGCTAACCTGCTGCAATGGCTTAGGTCAAGCAGGGGGACGACCAACCGCGTCGTCAAGGGTAGCTTCCCGATGGTGACCGCACCGCGACTAGCGCCGAGCTTGGAGCACCAGAGCGAGGCCGCGCCGCGTGGTCATCATATAGGCGTGATTCTCGGGGAGCTGGATTTGGTAAAGCGCCAGTGCGCGACGGTAGGTCGTTTCGGCCGCCGCCAGGTCGCCTTGGCGGTGTTGCGCCCAGGCCAGGAAGTGCAAGTCGTCGGAGGCGTGCGTGGGGTGGTGAGGTCCACGCCCCGGCGCGTGGGCCTCCGGGGGGTGGGATGGGGGGGATGTACTAGAGAAGGTCGGGAGTGCGGCAGTGTGGCGGTGTGGCAGAGAGCCGGGGGCAGGGGAGAGATCTCCTGCCCCCGGTTCGTTTTGAGAGAGCGCGGAAGCGTTATCGCGACAGCCCCCATTGCCCTCGTAGCTAAGCCGGAGGGTCGCGGGCCGCGAGTTTTCGCGCCGTCTCGCGTAGAGACGATGGCAGTCCCCCCCAAGGCCTCGGCTATCCTGGCCTATGCCGAGTTGCGCCACCTCGCCGAGGAGCGTTAGGGTATGGGCATGCCAGGCACCGCCACCCCCCCGAGCTGGACCCGGGAGATGGTCCTCGCGCTCCCCGACGACGGCAACCGCTACGAGCTGTTCGACGGCGAGCTGCTTGTGACGCCGGCCCCGCGCGCCCGTCATCAGGATATGGCGCTGGCTCTGGTGCGTCGACTCGACCCCTATCTGCGGAGCGGCCGGAGCGGCCACCTGGGCTTTGCACCCGCCGATCTCGCGCTCGAGGGCGGCCAGCTGGCCCAGCCGGACGTGTACGTGGTGCCCCTGGTGGAGGGCCGGGCGCCTCGCGTCTGGAAGGAATACGGCATTCCGCTTCTCGTGATCGAGATCCTGTCTCCGCGCTCAGCCCGGCACGACCGGATCACTAAGCGGCGCCGCTATCAGCGCACCGGCGTTCTCGAGTATTGGGTGGTGGACCTCGATGCGAGGGTAGTAGAGCGCTGGCGCCCCAGCGACGAACGGCCCGAGGTCCTCGACGAGGTGCTCACCTGGCAACCCGATCCCGCTGTGCCTCCACTTTCCATTGCGCTGCCGGAGCTCTTCGGCGAGGTGCCCGACCTGAGCTGACCCCGCCTTCCACTACAACTCGGTCGAAGGGTATTCTGTCACGCTTCTGCTCTCAGCCATCGTGCGGCGGCCGCGCCAGCCCCAACTCAGCCCACAGCCAGCCGGTATCGTAGGCCGACCGACCCTCCAGCCGGTCGCGCGCCGCGTGGGTCTCCATCGCCTTGAAAAGCCCGATCAGGCTGGGCCCACCGGCGAACCGATCTACCACCACAGTACCGATTCCCCCTTGCGTGTTGCTGACGGGGACGTGGCTTCTCAGACAACATAACCCGCTCACCGCTCATTGCAGCCGCTCCGCCGTGAACGTTACCCGAATAGTTCAGCGCGCCGCTTCGGGTGACGGCCGTATCGCGTCGCCGGTCGGTGCTGTCGCTCCAGGCAAGGAAACGCACCCTCCGAGTAATGGCGAGGTGCGTTGGAACGGGTCACCGGAATGTCACCAGGAGCTCTCCCTTCTCGACGGTCTGTCCCCCGCGCACTGCCACCCGTTCGACCACCCCCGGGCCGGCCGCCTTGAGTTCGTTCTCCATCTTCATTGCTTCCAGCACGATCAGGCCGTCGCCGGCAACGACTTCCTGGCCCGGCACAACCAGGATTCGAGCCACCCGCCCCGGCATCGGGGCCTTGAGTGCGACCGGCCCGGCTTGGATCGCCCCGTGCCCGGCGGTCCTCCGGGCGCTCGCCGTCCGCTCATCCACCACTTCGACTTCCTGCCGCTCCCCTTGGATGGCGATCATCCACTTCCCGCGGTGCATCGGTTCCACAGTGAGCGGGATGCTCTTCCCGTCGAGCACCAGCAGCCGCCTCGCCGATCCCGCGAACGCCCGCAGTTCGGCCTGATGCTCGACGCCATCCACCACCACCCGGCCGGCCTCCACTACCACCTGCCACCGGCGGCCGGCCACCTCGACGAGGTATCTCATCTCCGCTCGAGGGTCGCCACAGTTTCGACATGGGCGGTCTGGGGAAAGAGGTCGAATGCGCGGAGGTCGGTGAGCCGGTACGCGGATGTCAGCCGCGCCAGGTCACGCGCCAGCGTCGCAGGATCGCACGAGACGTAAACCAGCCGCTCGGGTGGTCGGGCGTTGAGGCGGTCGGTGGCTTCGCCGCCAAGCCCGGTCCGGGGCGGATTCACGATTGCGGAATCCGCCGGCCGAAGCTGCCCGGTCACCTCCTCCACCCGCCCGATGACCCGCCC